>CAKTUP010000007.1 GCA_934621705.1 uncultured Petrimonas sp. | reverse complement strand
ACCAAATAATGCAACGTGCCGAGCAGGTCTTCGGGATCACCGAAACGCCTGAACGGCGTATGGGCAATGATTGTATTTCCACGGTCGGAATAGGTTCCGTCGGGATTGGTAAGCAGGTTTCTGTTTTGTTCGGTAATAAAAAACCCGGGACAAAGTGCGTTTACTCGAAAATCTTCGCCGAATTTTATCGCCAATTCTCCGGCCATGTATTTGGTGAAATTGGTTACCGCAGCTTTTGCAGCTCCATAACCGGCAACTCGCGACAGCGGCCGCAACGCCGAAGCCGATGAGATGTTAATGATATTTCCTTTTTTTTCCCTTACCATATATTCGGCAAAAACAACCGTCGGAACAACCGTTCCCATCAGATTTAAATCCACCACGTTGCGGAAATCGTCCATTTTCAAATCGAAGATTGTGTTTTTCGGGCCGATGGTGGCGCCTGGCATATTTCCGCCCGCTCCGTTTACCAAAACATCAATTTTTCCGTATTTGGCAACGATATCTTCCGCGTTTTGCCTTAATACCGCTTCGTCGGTTACATCGGTTTGAAGAAACATTGCATCTCCACCTTTCGATTTTACACTTTCGATCAACGCATCTCCTTTTTCTTTGTTTCTTGCCAATACGGCAACTTTCGCCCCGTGAGCCGCAAGGTACTCTACCATGGATGCGCCCAAAACGCCCGTTCCGCCGGTGATGACAATTACTTTGTTTTGAATGTTGAATAACTCGTACATGGTTGTTGTTGATTATATATTATTATTGTCCTAAATAAGTTTAGGATAATACTACTTTTAGAATATCAGATGAATACAAATCTCTGATATCCAATTAGTTTAAAACTCAGAAATACGTCGGTCACTTAGGTTCAATGGTGTATTCGTTTTGTGTCAGATTTTTATTCAAATCTATCTGTTCTTGCGGTATCGGACTAACTAAATTTGAAGCGTTTAACTTGTAACCTTTTGACCGCATTACTTCTACAGCTCTTCCTGTACGAATAAGATCAAACCATCGATGTCCTTCAAATGCCAATTCCACTCTTCGCTCATGTTCGACAATTAATCTGAAAGCAGCTTTATCTGCCGTATTTACGTCATAAGGAGAGGTTGCATTAGTTTGATAACCAAAACCACGCCTTCTTACCATATTCAGATAATTACACGCTTTTGCAGTATTACCATTTTCATTTAGAGCTTCCGCGCACATTAACAATACATCCGAATACCGGATGACAGGCCAGTTATTATTTGAATCGTAATTCTGGTACGGCACGTCTTTGTATTTAGTAATATACATTGCGTCAACCCATTGATTTTCCTTTTGTGCATTTCGATAACCCAACGCCATTGAAAAATCTCGTCTTAAATCCTGATTTTCATAAGCATCATACATATCTCTGCCGGGTAAATTATTCCCTCCTGTAGATCCAACAGGGACTACATTTGTACCAGAATTTTCAGGAGCAAAATTATTCGCAAAACCACTACCTTCTCCAAATCCTCCTTTTTTGAATTGAACATCAAAAATTGATTCTTTATGATTATGATTATTGGGATCAAAGATACTTGCATATCCATTAATGTTAAGACTACCCGACGTGTTTTCAAGCAGTGCGTAATTTCCGCTTGTGATCACTTCCTCTAAAATCAATTCAGCTTTTTGATAATCCTGAAGTGTCATATAAACATTACCTAATAAAGATTTCGCTGCCCCCGATGTTACTCTTCCAATATCATTGCCGCTATATGAGGTCGGAAGATTTTCTGCCTGTTTTAAATCTGAAACAATGGAATTATAAACTTCTACAACAGGTGCTCTTTTTAGATTATATGACTCAGCAATAGTGATGGGTTCTAAAACTAAAGGAACTCCACCAAAAACTCGAACCAAGTTATAGTACATGAGAGCTCTTAGAAAAACGGCCTCTAATTTGTATTGTTGTTTTAGATTAGCATCCATTTCAATCGCGTCAATTTCTTTGATAATTGTATTTGCTCTATGAATACCGTTATAACTTGTATTCCAAAATCCGGCCAAATAAGGATTTAAAGTCCGGATATAATACTTATCAAATTCATCTTGATCGGATACAGAGCCTGAAAGCTGATTGCTGGTATTGTCTGACGGAATTTCAGAAAAAACATACCAATTACTCCCATAAAGATTACTTTCTTGTAAAACTGAATAGGTACCGTTCAATGCCGATTTGAAGTCGTCGGGAGTTTTAAAAAATACTTCAACGCTTAGCTGTGTTTTAGGTGACAAATTTAAGAAATCATTGCTACAAGATACTAAAATAGCCACAGAAACAATTATTGCTGATATTTTATAGATATTATTCATACTATTATAGTTTAAAATGTGAGATTAAAACCAAACGTAAATATTCTTGCTAAAGGATACATACCATAATCTGTTCCAGGCGCCAAAACACTGTCCTGATTGAAACTTGTTTCAGGATTAAAACCACTGTATTTTGTAAATGTCATCAAATTTTGAGCCGACAAATATATGCGCAGATTTTGGAAATAGAGTTGATTTGCTAATTTTTTGGATAACGTATAACCCAAAGTTACATTATTGAGACGAGCAAAAGAGCCGTCTTCAATCCATCGGGAAGAAATTGCATTATTTTGGCCGGTTGTTTGAGAGTTCGCACGAGGTGTCCATCCATCGCCAGGATTTTGTTCAGATTGCCATCTGTTTAACACGATTTTCATTTGTTGCTGATTGCCTTCGAGTTGAGTATAAAATCTTTTTCCCAGGTGGAGAATTTCATTCCCTTGGACTCCTTGAATTAAGAAGCTAAAATCAAAGTTTTTATAAGTCAATTGATTGCTAAGTCCCCAAATGAAGTCGGGAATATTATTACCTATAATTGTCCTATCATTCGCATTAATTGTCTTATTGTCATCCATATCTGCATACTTAACATCTCCAACATGAGAGTTGGACATTTTGGGAGCACTATTAAAATCTTCTTGATTCATATAAACTCCAATTTGTTTATAACCGAAAAAGCTACCGATTGGGTGTCCTATCATCGTAATATTAGTGTCTCCAACTCCTCCAGCACTATAAATGGGATCTCCTGATGGGCCGAGTTCAACTACTTTATTTCTTAAAAAAGAGATGTTGAAGTTAGTGGTCCATGAAAAATCTTTCCGATCAAAGTTTATCGAGTTCAGGCTTATTTCCAATCCTTTGTTATCCATCTTGCCAATATTTTGCCAAGCATTAGTAAATCCGGATGCTGAAGGTATTTTTACGTTCAACAATAGGTCGGTTGTTTTACGAAGATAGGCATCAATTGTGAAGGTCAGCCTATTATTAAGAGTTACTACATCAAGCCCCACATCATATTGTTTTGTTTTCTCCCAAGTAAGATCCGAATTCGATATAGATGATTGCACCGAACCTGATGAGACATTACCCGTTCCGTTCCCAAATACATAGTTAGCAGTACTCATAAGCCCTATGGCTCCGTAGTTTGTAATACTGTTATTACCGGTAAGTCCCACACTTGCACGCAATTTCAAATCATTTAACCAAGAAACATTTTGCATGAATTTTTCCTGAGACGCCCTCCAAGCAGCAGATGCCGAGGGAAAATAACCAAATCTTTTATTTTTACCAAACCTAGAACTTCCGTCGGAACGGATTGAAGCTGTCAGATAATAACGATTATCAAACCTATAATTGATGCGTCCCAAGTATGAGATTAATGACCACTCGGTAAAATCAGATGTTCCACTCTTGATTGTTGCATCATTGATTGTCTTAATAATATCCGTTGGAAAATTGCTTCCTGTTGCTTGATTCATCTTATAAGCATTTTTCTGTACTGTAAATCCCAATAAAGCATCTAATTGATGTTTTTCCGCAAAAGTTTCATTATAAGACAATGTATTTTCGTTTAACCAGTTAAAAACACTTACCGACCTATCTGTCGCAGTTCGTGCTGTTGCGGGAAGTGGAGCCACATTGCCGTTATTTGGTACATTTGAAGGCCTGAAATAATTATATCTCGAATTCAACATATCGGCACCGATGGTTGACTTAAAAATCAAATTCGGCATAAAAGAAATTTCAGCATATCCATTTGTGAATAATCGTAATGCAGTTGTTTTATTTTCGATATCCAAAGCAATGGCCACGCCATTTGGAACGCCCGTGAGTCCATCTCCTGACACAGCATACATAGATTGAGACGCCCATGTGCCATCAGGATTATAAACCGGCGTCACGGGAGCGGTTGCCAATGCTGCGTTTACAACTCCATCACCTGCCCAGTGTCCTTCAGGAACTTGATTTTCATTCGAATAAGTTGGAGCGATATTTACACCTAATTTTAACCAATTATTTATCTTGGAATCAACTTTCGCACGAGCAGAGAACCGCTCAAAATCACTTCCTAAGATTATGCCCGTTTGAGTAAAGTAACCGCCTGTAAACATATATTTGGTATCTTCGGTTCCTCCGTTAACAGTTAATTGATAATTCTGTATCGGTGCTGTTCTGAAAATCTCATCTTGCCAGTCTGTACCTTTTCCCAAATCAGAAACAGCTTTTGGATCATCAAAGAAAGCCGGATATCTATACCTTTGCCCTGTAGGTCTTGAACCGACAGGATCATTAACTGATGCTCCGGTTACATTACCTAAATAGTTTGTATTGAACGCTTCTTTCGAAATCATTATAAATTCCTGTGCATCTAACAGATCCATTTTTTTCGAAACATTTTGTATCCCAAAATAAGTATCCAACATAACAGTTGCCTTACCAGTTCTTCCGCTTTTTGTGGTTACAAGTACAACTCCATTAGCAGCTCTTGAGCCATAAATGGCCGCCGCAGAAGCGTCTTTTAAAACTTCAATAGATTCGATATCAGATGGGTTTACCGAGTTAAGATTCTGTTCTGCTAAAGGATATCCGTCAACAACATACAATGGAGAACTTGATGCCGAAATAGATCCTACCCCCCTGACGCGTATTGTAGCACCTTCACCCGGCTTTCCAGCTGTTTGTTGAACTTGTACACCCGGCAACTGACCGGCCATTGCTTGAGAAGCATTTGCAACTTTTAAATCTTTCATGGATTTTGAAGAGATTTGTGCCACCGATCCGGTTAAGTCTTTCTTTTTAACAACGCCATATCCCACAACTACCACTTCTTCTAATGCTTCCGCATCTTCGAGAAGTGTTATATCAATTAATGTTCGCCCGTTGACAGTTACAACCTGACTTTTCATACCAACATACGAAATTTCAAGGGTTCCATTCGATGGAATGTTCTGCAACAGAAACTGCCCATCCATATCTGTAACTGTTCCAGAAGTAGTTCCAAGAACTTGCACAGTTACACCGATAAGAGGCTCTCCCGTTATATCTTTCACAATACCCGAAACATTGATGTTTTGTGCTGAGAGACAAAGAGAAAAAATCCACAAAAAAATAGATAAGACTCTTTTAGATAAATTAAAATAATCGTTCTTTTTCATTCTTCCATTTGTTAGATTGTTAATTTTTATTGAATAACTCGTTTCTTTTATAATCGGTTTGTAGTACTTATTAATTTTTAAACGTCTTCATTTGGTAAACTTGCAGATAATGCTAATTCTAAAAGTGAGATAAATACAATTATATATTTCATTCAAGAAAAAAATTATCAAAAACAATTTGTGCACGTACACAAAAGTAATGTGGTTTATTTAATCAACATAAAAATAGACGTTAATTTATATTAATTTCAAGTAAAATAACAAGAAGCGTAAAGCTTTATTACCGTGCATTCGCACAAAACATAAATTAACTCTCTATCTTTGTCAATTATTTGTTTTACATAACAGGTTTTTATGAAAAAACGTATCAGAATTAAAGACATAGCCGCGCAGGCCGGAGTATCGTCGGGAACGGTGGATAGAATTTTACACAATCGCGGGAATGTGTCGGAGAAGGCGAGAGTTGCAGTGGAAAAAGTTTTGAAGCAGGTGGGTTACAAACCCAACATACATTTATCGGGACTTTCGCTGAAAAAGACCTATGAAATTGTGGTTACCACTCCTCACGCTTCGCACGGCGAATATTGGGAAAGTATACATAAAGGCATTCAGGAAGCTATTGACCAACATGAAAGCCTGAACATAAAAACCACGTATTTAACTTACGATCAGTACAATATTTATTCCTGTCAGAATGTTTTCACTCAAATTTTGATACTTTCGCCCGATGCGGTGATCATTGGCCCCACTTTTAAAGACGAAACCATTGATTTTGCCGATAAACTGCGGGAAAAAAATATTCCTTTCACTTTTGTCGATTCCATGGTTGAGAACACATCGCCTCTGGCGTTTTATTCCGCCAATCACTACATTTGCGGTTATTTGATGTGCAAGTTAGTAAAGTCACTTGCTCCGGAATCGAGCGATATCGGCATCCTTCAAGCCATAAGAATCGGCGACCAGAGCGCGAATACGAGCATTATAAGACGCAAAGGAGCATACGATTATCTGTCGGAAATTAACTTCAACAATCAAGTTCACAACATACTGTTCTCGGTTTACGAAGCACAAAAGAACGAAGAAACGATGAAAGAGTTTTTCTCTTCTCATCCAAACGTAAAAGGCGTGATAGTGCTTAATTCGAGAGGAAATGTTGTAGCCGATTTCCTGAAACAAAACAACATAAAGGATGTAAAAATAGTTGGTGTGGATTTAACAAAACCCAATATTTCTGCTTTAAAGGACGGTCGGATTGAATTTCTTATCGACCAAAACCCCGATTATCAGGGATATATGGCGATGAAAACGTTGCTTGAATATCTTATTTTGCAAACTAAACCCAAAATGGAGAATTATTTGCCGTTGAACATCGTTACCCAAGAAACCATTGACCTGCAGCTTGAATTTAATTTTTTGAAAAAAATTTGAAAACATTTCTATTATTCCAGCGTTAAATTAGGCGATGAAAAGAGAAAAAGTAACGTTCGAAAATTCCAAGGGAATCATCCTGTCCGGCTCGGTGGAACTGCCGGAAAACGACTCTCCAAAAGCATTTGCCATATTCTCGCATTGTTTTACCTGCAACAAGAACCTTATAAACGTCAAATATATTTCGGAAGCGTTAAGCGAGAAAAGAATAGCCGTTCTCCGGTTCGATTTTTCAGGATTGGGCGATAGCCAAGGCAACTTTGCCGAAACCGATTTCTCTTCGAATATTGACGATCTGCTTAGCGCAGCCGATTTTTTAACCCACAACTACGAAGCACCTAAGCTTCTCGTCGGCCACTCGTTAGGCGGTGCCGCCTCTATTGTGGCTGCCGGACAACTTGAATCCGTAAAAGCAATCTCGCTGCTGGGAACCCCTTCCACATTAGACCACATAAAACGGCTGTTTGTCAACAAGATGGATGAGATTGCCCAAAACGGAAGCGCAATGATTGATGTGGCCGGAAGGGAAGTTGAGATTGGAAAAGGCTTTGTAGATGATTTGGCGAATTACAACATCAAGAAATCGCTCAATCAACTGAATAAACCGTTACTTATCCTTCATTCTCCTCAGGATGAAATGGTTAATATTTCACACGCCACCGAAATTTTTATGGCAGCTCGCCATCCGAAAAGTTTTATCGCTCTGGACGGGATAGACCATTTGGTAAAAAACATAAAGGATGCGAGATATGTGGGAAGCCTGATTGGAGAATGGGCGATGCGGTATTTGTAGGTAGACTTTTAGACAAATAGATGGTTAGATTATTTACGATTCTTTTTGTAAACTATTCATCTCTTTGTTCTTTGTAACTCAAAACTTATTACTCGTAAAATTCACCTTTTCTCAAAATGATGGTCGTCGTAATATTTCGAAAACGTGTGCCCCCAACGAAATCCAAGTCTTCTGAATTCCTTTACCACAATATGTTCGGGATGCAGCGTTCCGTTAACGGTTGTGTCTAGCACGGCACCTTCGGGTTGATTAGGGCGATTTACTTTTTTCCACCGTACCGGATTGAAACGCGGATTTATGTCGATTGCCATTCCGCGGGCGTGCTTTGAATAAGAAATGTTGCGGTAACAAAAACTATACGTATTGTTGTCGTCCATCGACAGGCTGTCGCTCCAGTTGTATTGCACAATTGGGATGGCCTTTTCGATAACGAAATTGTTTTCGAGCATAAACCCGAAAATTTGCTTGATATTTTCTTCCAGTTTTTTATTCGTAAGAATTTGTCCCTGATGTAGTTTTCCATCGGTAGAAATATACTGCACATCAAAAATCACCAGCTCATCAACGATGGATTTCGGCGCTTTTGTTCCGGCAACGGCTTCTTCAAAAGTAAGTTTTGAGTCTATAATTACGGTGTCCTCCTCCGGAATGATAGTCTCGGTTAAAAGCAGGAAAGGAGTCTCCACCGACTGAGATTTACTTCTGTTGCAAGCAAAAAACGCCAGCGTTAAGCAACTGATTAATAGAACGAATTTCACTTTCATCAGCTCAATTCCAAATCAAATTCATCCGACAGTTTTTGCAGGGAAGGATTTTTCTGCACCATATCGTCAAAAATTTCGCGTGATGTTAACGGTTTTTTTACAGTTATGGCCTCGGAAATTTTAATCGTCATCGTAATATCATCGTTCTGCAACCTCTCGCGCAAGTACGATAAAATGGCGTTGCCGTGGTCATCCAGGTAGTTTTTGTTAATTTCCGTATTCACTTCCACTTCAAAAACCGTATTCCCGAGCATTTTGGGCCTGTAAAGCATCATCGTGTTTTTCAGCAACTTTTCTTCGATTAAATTTTCAGCAAAAGATTGCCAAGCCGTTTGGAGCTGTTCTTCCGTAAAAAGCTCGTTGTTTTGTTTTGATTCAACCTCAACTGCATTTTCGGCCGTTTTCTCTTTATCGTCTTTTGAGAGTGACGACAACGAAACTCCCAATCCGGCAATGGATTTAACAGGCGGCTTTTTCTCGCTCTGAGGTGCGGGTTTTATCTCCGGCTTGGGCTCAGAAACAATATTTTGCGGCGTAACAGGTTCAGCTATAGCCTTCGGCTCAGTTTTTTGGGAAGGAGTTACGGGCTTAAGCTCGTTTTTTTTTTCGGCTTGGTCTTTAAAATCCGCCGGTTTTTCCGTAAGCTGACAAAGTTTAATGAGCGTAAGTTCCAGCAACAAACGTTTGTTTTTGCTTAAGCGATAGTTCAGGTCGCAATCATTCGCAATTTCAATGGCTTTATACAGAAAATCGTTGCTGCATTGTTTTGCGGTAGCAATGTATCTGTCTCGGATAGAGGCGCCAACCTCGAACAATTTTGCCGTAACAGGATCCTTACAAACCAGTAAGTCGCGGAAGTGCGATGTGATTCCGCTAATGATGTACTGCCCTTCGAATCCGCGGTTCAAAATATCGTTCAGAATCAACAGGCTGTTTACGACACTTCCGGCAAGAATGGCATCGGTAAGTTTGAAATAATATTCAAAATCGAGCACATTTAGGTTCTCGATAACCGATTGGTACGTAACATTTCCGGCCGTATAACTCACCGTTTGGTCGAAAATGGAAAGCGCGTCACGCATACCGCCGTCCGCTTTTTGAGCGATAATATTCAGCGCTTCGGGTTCGGCAACGACGTTTTCTTCCTGCGCCACATATTTCAAATGATTCACAATATCGGAAATGCTGATCCGGTTGAAATCGTAAACCTGACATCGGGAGAGAATGGTGGGAATTATTTTATGCTTTTCGGTGGTTGCCAAAATAAAAATGGCGTGCGCAGGAGGTTCTTCCAGCGTTTTCAGAAACGAGTTGAAAGCCGCCGTGGACAACATATGAACCTCATCGATAATATACACTTTATACTTGCCAATCTGAGGTGGGATGCGCACTTGGTCGATTAGTGTCCGGATATCGTCAACGGAGTTGTTGGATGCGGCGTCCAGCTCGTGAATGTTGTACGAACGTTGCTCGTCGAATGCCACACACGATTCGCATTGGTTGCACGCTTCGTGCTCCGACGTGAGGTTGAGACAGTTAATCGTTTTGGCAAAAATCCGGGCACACGTTGTCTTGCCCACACCGCGCGGGCCGCAGAACAAGTATGCGTGGGCGAGTTTGTTTCCTGCAATCGCATTTTTGAGCGTTGTTGTCAATGCCTCCTGTCCCACTACCGAGCGAAAAGTCACCGGCCTGTATTTTCGTGCCGAAACAATATAATTGTCCATTTTTTCCTGAAATTACGAAAGAACAAATGTACAAAAAAATCTCAATTTTCCCATTCATTTGATGAATAGCTTGAGAACTTCGATGAAAATTTTGTACTTTTACGGCAGACAATTGAAATGGATTATGGATCAATATTTTCTGAAATCGTTTTTCGTATTTATTGCGGTTCTTTTGATTTACTCTTGTTCATCGAGTAAAAAAGCGCAATCGGATGTTTCCGAGGAAGATTCGCCGATCAGAACACAAATCATTGTGCCCGACACGTTTGTGTTACCCGATATTCCGGCGGAAATAACCAATTCCGATGCACGTGCCGCCTATCTGGTGATGCATTATTGGGACAGATTCGATTTCGCCGACGAAAAACTGACTCAACGCCCGGAAATTACCGAACAGGCTTTCGTGGATTACATCAATATTCTTACTTATGTTCCATTTGAAAAGGCGCAAGAATCGCTCAATTACACGTTGAAAAAAGCTGAAACCGGCAATGCCATGTATGCTTACTTCGGTACTCTTTTCGATAAATATTTCTATGGCGCCAACTCTCCGTTCCGAAACGAAGAGTTTTACGTTCCCGTTTTGCAGGAACTTGTGAAATCTGATTTGCTGTCCGAAGTTGATAAATCCAAGTATCAGTTTCAACTGGAAATGGCAACGAAAAACAGAGTGGGACAAACAGCTAACGATTTTGCCTACACGCTCGCTTCGGGGCAGTCTCAAAAATTACATTCCATCAGAAGCGAATACCTTATTTTAATGTTTTCAAATCCGGGATGCAACACCTGTCTTTCGGTTACGGATGCGCTGACGAAATCCGCAGCGCTTAATCAGGCATTTTCTATGAACTCCCCCACCCGCACCATGATCACAGTTTTAACCGTTTATCCCGATGCCGACATTGACGAATGGACATCGCATTTATCGCAAATGCCCGCCAACTGGCTTCATTCTTACGACAAAGGAATGCTTATTACCAAACAGAAATTATACGATATAAAAGCAATTCCCACGCTTTATTTGTTGGATAAAGACAAAAAAGTAATCCTCAAAGACACTTCCATTGAGGCTATAGAAGCTTTTTTTGAGAGGCCAAATTAAAATTCAAGCATTTAATTCTCACTCCTAAAATTCCATGATAATGAAAAGACAATTAATTTACCTCCTGCTGTTCACCCTCACAACAGCACTTTTCGCTCAAAACACCGATGAGAGCAAAGTCGGAACTTACGTACTGCCCGAGCTGTTAAAATCGCAAAGCGGTGAAGAAATCAATTCCGCGGAAAAATGGAACGCGATTCGTCGTCCGGAAATTCTGAAACTTTTCGAAGACAACGTGTACGGGCAAGTTCCGATAGATTTCGATAAGATTGAATTTAAAGTACTGGAACAGAATAAAAAAGCGTTGACCGGAAAAGCTACATACAAGAAAGTGGCTATTTATGTTATCCGAAACAAAAAAATAATTACCATTCTAACCGACCTGTTTATTCCAAATAACGCGAAGAAACCCGTTCCTGCGTTTTTGGTCATCAATCACCGTGGAGGAGAAACAATGAACGCATCTCCGGAGAATGAATTCTGGCCTGCCGAGGAGATAATCAATTCCGGCTACGCCATGGCCGGATTCGATGTAAAAGACGTTGCCCCCGACCACAAAGCCGATTTCGTAAACCAAATTCTCACCAAACTTTATCCCGAGCAAATGACACAACCCAGTGGAATGCGCGCCTTAGGCGCCTGGGGTTGGGGCGCCAGCCGGATTATCGATTATTTGGAAACCGACAAAGCAATAGACGCAAAAAAAGTAATCGTAGTGGGGCATTCACGCAGCGGTAAAGCCGCGCTTTGGTGCGGAGCGCAAGACGAAAGGGTGGCTATGGCCGTATCGAATGAATCGGGAAACTCGGGTGCGAAGATCTCCCGCAGAAATTTCGGCGAAACGGTGGAAACCATTACGCGGGTTTTTCCGTATTGGTTTGTTCCGAAATACGCTACGTTTGCCAACAACGAAAACAATTTGCCCATCGACCAGCACATGCTCCTGGCGCTGATGGCTCCACGCGCGGTTTATGTGGCCAGTGCCGCAGACGATTCGTGGGCGGATCCCAAAGGGCAGTATCTGGCACTTGTTGAGGCGCAACCGGTTTTCAGGCTGTTTAACTTCAAACCAAATTTACCCGAGAATATGCCTTCCAACAACGTTCAGGAAATACAGCTTCCGCTGGGTTTTCACAACCGCGATGGCGGCCACGATATGAATCTGTTTGACTGGAGACAATTTGTGAAATTTGCCGATGAATATTTCAAAAACAACAATAATAAGTAATAGAATTTTATGAAAAAAGTATGGTCATTAATGGGTGTCGTTGTCATGACACTTTTACTGGTTTCCTGCAACCAGAAAAAAAGCAGCGGAGTTGAAGGAGACTGGGTTCAACTTTTTAACGGAAAGGATTTAGCCGATTGGACTGTAAAAATAAAAGGTTACGATTCAGGCGATAACTTTGGAAATACCTTCAGGGTGGAAGACGGAATAATCAAAGTGCGTTACGAAGCGTACGATTCGCTACGCGGACGTTTTGGACATCTGTTTTACAAAGACGAATTTTCAAACTACAAATTGCGCGTGGAATACCGCATTGTGGGCGAGCAATCTGCGGGTGCGCCGGGATGGGCTTATAAAAATTCCGGCATTATGGTTCATGGACAACGGCCGGAGACAATGGAAAAAGACCAGGAATTCCCCACATCCATCGAAGTTCAATTGCTGGCAAGTGATTCTTTGGTGCAACGAACCAATATGAACGTGTGCACGCCGGGAACCAATATCGTGATGAACGGACAGTTGACTCTCGACCATTGCATAAACTCTTCTTCCGAAAACTTTTACGGCGAAGACTGGATTACAGCCGAAGTGGAAGTCCGCGGGAACGAAGTAATCCACCACATTGTGAACGGCGATACGGTATTGACCTATAACCAACCACAATTGGATGAAAGAGATGCCACTTTCGCCAAACTCATTGAACTGAACGGCGGTGATAAAATGTTGAGCAAAGGCACAATTTCGCTCCAAAGCGAAGGACATCCCATCGATTTCAGGAAAGTGGAAATAATGGTGCTGGAAGCCGGAAATCCGAAGTAACTATTCGGCATCAAAAAAAAAACCCGCTTCTCTTACTGAGCGGGATTTTTTATGTCAATTTCGAAAAACGTTAAAACGTATATTTCAACGCGGCGCTAAGCCCTAAATAAAATCCACTATTGTAACGAAATCGAACTCCGGGTTCAACGGAAAAGTTTTTGCTTAATTCAAATCGATGGCTCAATTCTCCTAAAAATCCCCAATAAATACTTTCGCTATAAAAAGCGGTAATGTTCATCGGACTTTTCACTCCGGCAAAAAGATCCGCATATGGTCCAAAGGCAATGTTTACAGGCTTGCTATAGAACTTAGCCATAATCGGCATGCTCACACGAGACATCGTGAAAAGCTCGTTGATGTAATTAGTCTTTTCTGCGCCCACGACGATTCCCCAATGATTGGAGAACTGACGTTCCACGTTTAATCCCATGCTTGTAGCAAGAAAGTCTCCACCTGAATACTCAGCAGAACCTGTTAAGTTCATTCGCGTAACTTGAGCATTGAGGTTTATGCTCAAAATAAGAGCAAAGAAAAATAAGAGTGTTAGTTTTTTCATAAAATTGTGATGTTGTTGAATTTGAGGGTGTAAAATTAACAAAAAAATCCCACTTCCAAACAGAAGCGGGATTTTTCATATTTAAGCATCTGCCGATTTAGAACCGGATACTGCTGATTAGCTAAGGTGAATCTTCGATTTGGAAATCGAAGCACCCAGAAATTACAATTGCGGCCCCGAAGGAATCAATGCAATAGCTGCATCGTTATCGGTGTACTGCTTGAAGTTTTCAATATACATACCGGCCAGTTTTTTGGCTTTGGTTTCCCATTCCGAAACATCGGCATACGTGCTGCGCGGGTCAAGAATATCGGATACGCCTTTCAGGCTTTTGGGTGCGGTAAGGTTCATGATAGGAACATGAATTTTCTCGGCTTCGTCAATCGATCCGTCCAAAATGGCGTCGATGATAGCGCGGGTATCTTTCAACGAAATACGTTTTCCTGTTCCGTTCCAACCGGTGTTCACCAAGTAAGCTTTCGCGTTGTGTTGATTCATTTTTTCAACCAAACGCTGCGCGTACATCGTGGGGTGAAGTGTTAAGAACGCTTCGCCGAAAGCGGGAGAGAACGAAGGTTGCGGTTCGGTAATTCCGCGCTCGGTTCCGGCTAATTTGGATGTAAATCCGCACAGGAAGTGATATTGAGCTTGGTTGTCATCCAGAATAGAAACTGGAGGCAATACGCCGAAAGCGTCGGCCGACAAGTAAATGATCTTGTTAGCATGTCCGGCACGTGAAGGAAGAACTATTTTGTTGATGTGGTAAATAGGATACGAAACGCGCGTGTTCTCGGTTGTGGAACCGTCGCTGTAATCGATATTTCCTTCGTCGTCAACGGTAACGTTTTCCAACAATGCATCGCGACGGATTGCGCGCCAGATATCGGGTTCGTTTTCTTCGCTCAGGTTGATCACTTTTGCGTAGCAACCGCCTTCGTAGTTGAAGATTCCGTGCTCGTCCCATCCGTGCTCGTCGTCACCAATCAGGTAGCGTTTCGGGTCGGCCGAAAGCGTGGTTTTTCCTGTTCCCGAAAGTCCGAAGAAAACAGCTACGTCGCCGTCTTCGCCCACGTTTGCAGAACAGTGCATAGATGCAATGCCTTTCAACGGCAAATAGTAGTTCATAAGCGCGAACATACCTTTTTTCATTTCACCGCCGTACCAGGTTCCACCGATAACCTGCATTCTTTGAGTTAAATCAAACAATGTGAAGTTTTCAGAATTTAAGCCTTGCTCCTGCCATTTATCGTTGGTTACTTTAGAACCGTTTAGGCAAACGAAATCGGGTTCGCCGTAGTTAGCCAGTTCGTAGTGCGAAGGACGGATGAACATATTGGTCACAAAGTGTGCCTGCCAGGCTACTTCCATCACAAAGCGCACTTTCATGCGTGTATCTTCGTTTGTTCCGCAGAATGTATCTACTACGTACAATTTTTTAGCTTTCGAAAGTTGATTGGATACCAGGCCTTTGCAGTAGTTGAAAGTTTCGGTGCTGCAAGGACGATTGATAGTACCGTCCCACCACAAGGTATCTCTTGTAACGTCGTCTTCAACAATGAATTTGTCTTTGGGAGAACGTCCGGTGAATTTTCCGGTATAAACGGCTGTAGCGCCTGTTTTAGTAAGTTTTGCCTTTTCGAAGCCTTCGTTTGCCGGATTCATTTCGTCCTGATAAAGAACTTCGTACGATGGGTTATGAACGATTTCGAAATCGCCCGTAATGCCATACTTGCTTAAATCTAAATTTGCCATGTTAATAATAAATTTTTATGAATATAATGAGTAACTTAATCTGTTCTAACTGTTTGATTGATGAAATAACATTCTAAAACGAGGAAGATATCCTAAAACAGCGACAAAAATAATTAATATAGTTGAGATAAAAAAGCAATTAAAGAAAAATTTCTTTAATTATTTCTTTTTTACACATAAATCCTCATTTGAAACAAAAAAACGTAGAAAATGTTTATCGTTGAGCGCAAAAATATTACCTTTGTTTTTCGAAAAACAGATAGTGCTAACACTTTATTTTTTGAAGAAATGAATGTAATTGATTTTTCGAAGACTAACTCGCTCCTGAACTCTTTTGTCCGTGAAATAAGAGACATTACCATCCAGAACGACAGGCTCAGGTTTCGCCGTAACTTAGAACGACTTGGCGAAATAATGGCTTATGAGATCAGCAAAGATTTAAGCTACAAAACCATTTCGGTAACAACACCGCTCGATGTGGCCGAGGTTTCGGTACTTGACGAAGAAATTGTTATTGCCACCATTCTTCGGGCAGGATTGCCCTATCACCACGGCGTGCTGAATTATTTCGATTCTGCCGAAAACGCTTTTGTATCCGCTTACCGGAAATACAAGGAAACCGGCCATCAATCGTTTGATATTCACATCGAATACATCGCATCGCCCAATATCGATGGAAAAACGTTGATACTCACCGACCCAATGCTCGCCACCGGAAGCAGCATGGAGCTGACATACAGAGCATTGCTAACGAAAGGAACGCCCAAGAAAATCCATATCGCATCCATTATCGCCAGTAAACAGGCAGTGGACTACTGCATAAAAAATTTTCCCGAAGACAAAACTACCATTTGGGTGGCAGCCGTTGACCCGCATTTGAATGAGTCGTCGTATATCGTGCCGGGGATTGGCGATGCGGGGGATTTGGCGTACGGGGAGAAGGAGTGATAATTTGACAAAGAAACAGCGCAACACGCGTAATCACTCTCCTTTTTTATCTTTCTTCCGAAGTTTGGCCTCCATTTCTTTTTTGTAAGCTTCTCCACGCGGAACGAGATATTCAAATTCGATAATCCCGTCTTTCACAACGATATAGTACACAAAGAAAGCTCTTAAACCACCTACGCGTATTCTGTAGGTGAAAGAATGTCCTGTGAGTTTCCTGCAATTGGAAATATCCTCCAGCCGTTCCGCTTTTCGCACATCTTCAAGCATTTCTCGGACAGAATCAAGAACTTTTCCCGAGAGTTTTTTGGTTGTCTTGATAAAAGAATGAGACAATTTATATTTCATAACCCCAGCCACTTTTCAAAATCATCCTGCTCTTCCCGGCTCACCATTTTCTTGCCGTCGCTGTCAGTTTTACTGAGATAAGCATACATGTGGGCGTCCTCCATATCTGCCGCCTGTTGGTCTAACAGGTTTTCGATATACCGTTTCAAGTTTGTACCTTGGGTAATTGCCTGAATGGATAAAATTCTGAATGTGTTTTCGGAAATATCTATATTTTTTCTTCTGAATACTCTTTTTGTTTTGTCGAGAACAGTTGCCATAAATGTATATTTTAAAATGTCAGCGTAAAGATATACTATATATTTTATATACACAAGAAGATTTGAAAGGAATCTTCGTACATCGCGCTTGGGATCGGCGATGCGGGGGATTTGACATATGGGGAGAAGGAGTGAGATGATGGATGATGGAAGCTAAGAATTTTATGCCCGGACTCATTCGTAAAACTTTTTCTCAAAAGCCTTAAATTCTTCTTTTTTTAGGATTAACCGTTTCCAAACGGCGGAAATAAATCCGGTGCCGTATCCAAAAAGTTGTGTCCAGGCGGCTGCAATGCTGTAAAATCCCACTTTCAGCGACTTGTTTTTTGCGGTTGAGTCTGCTAAAACCAGCAGGCTGTATAAGATTGGGACGAGAATAAAAACCGGAAAGAATAATGATAAAAGCACGGAAAGCGCCATCACTTTTACAAAAAAAGCCGGCAAAAAGTGTACTAATTTTAACGATTTAGGGTGCGCCATGTACAAATTGATGCGCGCAATTCCCGAATTGTAAACCTGCTTGAAAAACTGCCTGAAAGTCGAACGCCGCTTGTGATACACATATGCTTCGGGAATAAGCGCCGTTTCAAATCCATTCTTTATAAGCCTAAGGCTGAAATCGATATCTTCGCCGAAGCGCATTTTACCGTACCCTCCAATGGCATGAAATGCTTTTTTTGAAACTCCCAGGTTGAAACTCCGAGGATGAAACTTGTCCATCGATTTTGCGCCTCCCCGAATTCCGCCGGTAGTAAAAAAAGAAGTCATGGAATAATTTATCGCCTTTTGCACCGTTGTAAAAGTAGGCAATGCCCGGTCGGGACCGCCGTAGGCGTCAACGAACCGTTGCTGGAGCGATTTGGTTACGTTTTCTATATAATTCTCAGGGATAATGCAATCGGAATCGAAAAAAATCAGGTAGTCGAACTTCGCTTTTTCAGCTCCGGCATTTCGAGTTTGTCCGGGGCCTGAATTGGGTTTTTCGAAATAAACCACAGCGAGTTGCGATGCGTATTTCTCCACGATCAAATCGCACTTTTTCGCCGAACCGTCTTCAGCGATAATCACTTCGAAATTCTTATTAGTCTGATGGGTCAAACTGTTTAAAAGTTCATCAACTTCATCGGGGCGATTGAAAACGGGGACAACGATTGAGAAATACATGTAACGAAACTTGATTTTTTACGTACAAATGTAATCAAATAAATTTGTTTATCCGCTCATAAAGCGACTGGCAAATAATTTTTATAAAATGGGTAAAAATATGTGAAAATTTATTGAATGCTTGAAATTATTGTTTATCTTTGTCAACTTTCGGTATTGTTCTACTTTCCGAAAGCAATAGAAAATCAAAAAAGTAAACTGAAGTTAGAAGAAATAAAAATTAAACTGAGTGAAGTTCGTTACGTTTTTCATAGTGATCGTTATTAGTATTTTGTTGTTTTCGTGCGGGAACAATAAGGATACCGTTGTTCTCAAAGGTGATATTTCAAATCTCGAAAATAGGGAAATTCTTATTTCGTACATTGCGGCCGATACGTTGGCTATCGACACCATTACGAGCAACGGCCGGGGCAAATTTACGTATAAAAACAGCATAGACACCTTAACTGTTTTCTCTTTGTATTTCAACAACCAAAGCTCATCTGTGATGGTCTTCGCCGATCCCGACGATAAAATATCAATCAAAGGAGACGCACAAACATCTGATTTGATTAAAGTTAACGGAAACGAAATAAACAACGAACTTACTTCATTTAAGGAATCGAACAAAGATTTACTTCAACAGCGCATTCTTTTGCTTCACAATTTAAAAGAAGAAAAAGATAAAAATCCAACAACAAACGACAGAATTTTGGCCGACGCCGACGAAATTGCCCGGATAAATTCGTTCAATCAGGAACTTGTGCTGAATGCCGAAGAGTACGTCAAAAAAAATCCGGCCAAAATGTCGAGCCTTATCCTTATCAACGAGTTTTTCGCTAATTCCGAAAACCCGCAAGGACTCCAGCGGGTATTGGATTATATGCAGGGCGATATTCTTAAATCGAGGATGGGATTGAACCTGAAGGCATATTCCGACAAAATCAACCGTTCGGCGGAAGGCACATCAATGCCTTATTTTCAGTTGGTGGATAAATCGGGCGACACCATTCAGTCTTACGATTACCGGGGAAAACACCTGCTGCTCTCTTTCGTTTCTACCACGGGCACCGACTCGCGCGAAAACATCAAAACCCTTAAACAAACGTATCAAAACCTGAATAAAGACAGCGTGGAATTCATTTCCATATACATCGATTCCGATATTTATCCGATAAGTTACGTTGAAAACGACTCTGTAGAATGGACGGTTGTGCCGGAGAAAAGGAGTTGGGCATCAGACATTGTGGAAGCATATAACATTGAGTTCATTCCGAACAATATACTTATTTCTCCTGCCGGCATCATCAGCGAAAGAAATGTTCCGGCCATGGCAGTGGGAAGCGCATTGAAAAGTTCTGTAAAAAATAATCGTTAACACCATGTTGGTCAAAGTATTTGGTGCGGCCGTTCAAGGCATCAACGCCACACTTATTACTATTGAAGTGAACGTTACCAAAGGCATCAAGTTCTTTTTGGTGGGCTTGCCCGATGCATCGGTAAAAGAAGCTCACGAAAGAATTAAATCGGCCATTCAGGTAAACGGTTTTAAATTTCCCCGTCAGCAAATTGTCATTAACATGTCGCCCGCCGATCTTCGGAAAGAAGGCTCGGATTATGATTTGCCTTTAGCCATAGGCGTTATGACAGCTTCGGAATTAATAAAATCCGACAAACTTTCTGATTATCTTATGATGGGCGAATTGTCGCTCGACGGAAATATCCTTCCCATAAAAGGCGCACTTCCCATTGCTATTATGGCAAAGGAAAACGGGTTTAAAGGTTTTATTCTTCCTACTGAAAATGCAAAGGAAGCCGCTGTTGTAGAGGGATTGGATGTTTACGGAGTAGAAAATATCCGCCAGGTTATCAATTTTATGAACGATGAAATTGAGCTTGAGAAAACGGTTGTGGATATTGAGCAGGAGTTTTTGAATAACCAATCGAATTTCGAATTTGATTTCAGCGACGTAAAAGGGCAGGAAAACGTAAAACGTGCGCTGGAAGTGGCTGCCGCGGGTGGACACAATATAATCATGATCGGGCCTCCCGGCGCCGGAAAATCGATGATGGCCAAACGGATGCCGTCTATCCTTCCACCGTTTACTATGGAAGAAGCGCTCGAAACCACAAAAATCCACAGCGTTGCTGGAAAATTGGAAACTCGTGCTTCTTTGATGTCAAGAAGGCCTTTTCGTTCGCCTCATCATTCAATCAGTGATGTCGCTTTGGTTGGCGGAGGTTCTTACCCTAAACCCGGCGAAATAAGCCTGGCACACAACGGTGTTTTGTTCCTCGATGAGCTGCCTGAATTCAGTCGGAGCGTTCTGGAAGTGATGCGCCAACCGTTGGAAGACCGAAAAATCACTATCTCCCGTGCAAAATTTTCGGTAGAATATCCGGCCAGTTTTATGTTGGTTTCGGCTATGAACCCGTGCCCGTGCGGATATTACAATCATCCCGACAAAGATTGCGTATGTCCCGCCGGAGCTGTACAAAAATACCTCAACAAAATTTCCGGTCCGCTTTTGGACAGGATTGACATTCATATTGAGATAACTCCCGTTCCTTTCGAAAAAATATCCGACAGAACGCCTGCCGAGCACAGCAGCGAAATCAGCAAACGCGTGGTGAAAGCCCGCCAAATACAGGCGGAGCGGTTTAAAAACGTTTCCGGCGTATATTGTAACGCACAAATGACATCGAAAATGCTGCACAAATACGCCGCTCCCGATGCCGCAGGCTTACAATTGCTAAAAACTGCCATGGACAGGTTAAATTTATCGGCTCGCGCTTACGATCGCATCCTCAAAGTTTCGCGTACTATAGCCGATTTAGATGCTAGCCCAGATGTTTTGCCACGTCATTTGGCAGAAGCTATAAATTATAGGAATTTGGATAGAGAGACGTGGGCGGGATAGGCGTGACAGGACGACTGGGAGATATGGCGAGTTTGGTTATCTAAACAATCCCCTAAACCCTTTTCTTTCTTTTTTTTCGGGAATCGGAGTATTGCTCATAATTGTCTCGAAAGAGTTTTCTCCTCTTACGGTGGCTTCAACCGCTTTGTAAATTACCCCCCAATCGGGTAGACCGCCCAGATTGCGGTCATCGATAAACAAATCCGCCATTAATTTACGCGGAGAGTTCTCTCTGTTTTCTTCGGGGAAGTTTGCGTTTGCGGCAAAAAAATAAATACCGTTTTGTTCGCAATAATCGATAGCTTCCTGCAGCAGTTTACCTTCGCGCACCGTCCAGAGAAGTAGCCGATGCCCATCGTTATGCAACATCCGAAGCGTTTCAATCGCAAAAGGTATGGGTTTTCCTATTTTAGGATAAGCGTGTTCTACAATGGTTCCGTCAAAATCTACTGCAATGATCATGTTTACGTTTTTATATTTATAACTGTAAATGTAGGCAAAATGTTGATTTGGCGGCTAATTTTTTATGTATAAAATTAACAAAAGGGATTGATGTTTCTTCAATCCCTTTATTAATGTTTTGTGGTCCCAACTGGGCTTGAACCAGTGACTCCCTGATTATGAGTCAGGTGCTCTAACCAACTGAGCTATGGGACCAATGTTGCGATGTTTCATCGAAAGCGGGTGCAATATTACTACTTTTTTTGCAAATTACCAAACCTGAATACTGTAAACTAATGAAATGAAGAGAAAATATTTATTTGCGAAAATAAATTTTCTTTTCACACTTATTATTCCTATTTTTACAACTCATTAAAAATGCAAAAAATAAGGTTAGACTTAAAATTAAAATTATGGCAGACTTAACTTTCCGCGTGAAAGCGCACAGCGAAAATCCCACAAAAACAGTGGTGAAAGCAAGAACTTTTAATATGATTATTGATGAACCGGAAGATTTAGGCGGAACCAACGATGGCCCAAATCCGGTTGAGTACGTATTAGCAGCCTTGTCTGGCTGTCTGAATGTGATGTGTCACGTGGTGGCTAACGAAATGAAAATTAACCTGAAAGGAGTAGAAATAAAAATATCGGGCGCCTTGAATCCCGATAGATTGTTCGGCAAAGAAACCGAAGATCGGGCGGGTTACAAATCAATTAATGTGGAAATCAACCCCGATACCGACGCCGATAAAGCAACACTCGAAAAATGGCTACAAACGGTTGAAGCCCGTTGTCCGGTTAGCGATAATCTGGCCAATCCAACGCCGGTACACATTTCTTTAGCGTAAAAAACAAAAGGTAGCTTTTTCGGCTACCTTTTCTGTTTTAATTCGCTTCCGGTTCAATCCAGTCGCCATTGTCCTTTATCAATTGAATGAGATGCTCCACCGCTTCTTCCTGCGGAATGTTTTTCTCCACCAATTCTTTCTTCCTGTAAAGCGATATCTTTCCGTGTTCGGCGCCCACGTAACCGTAATCGGCATCAGCCATTTCGCCCGGCCCGTTTACGATACAGCCCATTACTCCGATTTTCAGGTGTCGCAGGTGCGAAAAATGTTTTTTTATCAAAGCCACCGTCGTTCGTAAATCAAACAGCGTGCGTCCGCAACTGGGACAGGAAATAAACTCCGTTTTGCTGGTGCGCACACGAGCGGCTTGAAGAATTCCAAAGGCATACGAATCGAGTTCGGCGATATCGATTTTGCCGGAATTGCTTATCATAATTCCGTTCCCAAAACCATCCAGCAAAACAGTTCCAAAATCAACGCCGCCTTTTATCTGAATATCTTCGGCAAGGTCTTCCGAATAATTGCGTTGCAGAATAACCGGAATTTTAGAGTCTGCGTTCAGCAATTTGTGGAAAAATGCCCGCTGCTCGCCTACCCCGTTCACGTGATCGGTGGTAAGGATAATCGCTACTTTTTCCGAATTTTTCAGTATATCCAGTACTTCGGATGTAAGCTGTGGATAAGAAAGTTGCAGGAATTTAACTTCAGCTTTGCAATCGTTGATTTCCGAGATATTTTCTGCTGTAAACAATGGAAAATTGTCGATTTTATCTTCCCAGTTTTCGAAATCCACAATCGATTTCATTCCTTTCGGAAAGTTATCGGGAACGCTGTTTCCCACGTAAATAAAGTCGGGAATAAAGTGCGGGTTGATGGACATATCGCTTATCGCGCTTCTGTCTGAAATTACCACCGGAACAAATCCTCCGCCGATATTTCTCACAGCGTTAGTTTCTCTTTTATCGGTTGAAAACGGTGACCAATCAGCATAAAGGGTTGCATCGATATGCGGATGATCCTTCCTTTTTGCCACGTAATCCACTATTTTTCGGGCTACGGGAACCTCGGCCTCGGGATCTTCGCTCAACGATACGCGAACGGTGTCGCCCATACCATCGGAAAGCAATGCTCCGATACCAACGGCCGATTTCATGCGCCCGTCTTCGCCGTCGCCGGCTTCGGTTACACCGAGATGCAGCGGGAAATGGATGTTTTCCTTATCCATCGTATCCACCAAAAGACGAACGGCTTTGGTCATGAGCAACGTGTTGGATGCCTTCATCGATATGACAATATCCGTAAAATCCTCAGCCATGGCTATTCGCAGGTATTCCATACACGATTCCACCATTCCTTCGGGCGTATCGCCAAAGCGGGTCATAATCCTGTCGGAAAGCGACCCGTGATTCACGCCGATTCGCACAGCCGTGCCATACTCCTTGCAAATTTGCAGAAAAGGAACCACCTTGGAACGGTTTTTTTCCAGTTCCTGCGCGTATTCCTCATCCGTGTATTCTACTCCGGCAAACGACTTTTGTCCGTCTGCAAAGTTTCCGGGATTAATGCGTACTTTTTCGGCTATCGTAGCTGCCACTTGTGCCGCCCGCGGATTGAAATGAATGTCGGCCGACAACGGCGTGGTATATCCTTTATCTCTTAATTGCTGATGAATTTCTCGTAAATTGTTCGCTTCCCGAACGCCTTGCGTGGTCAGCCGGATCAAATCGGCGCCGGCGGCAATAATTCTCTCGCATTGGGCAACGCTGCCTTCGGTGTCGAGCGTGTTGGTGTTGGTCATTGTTTGCACAACAACCGGATGGTTGCCGCCCATATTGATGTTTCCTACGTGCACATCGATGGTTGGGCGACGGTGATAATTGAAATAATCCATATTTTTTATTTTTACGTCAGGTTTTCAAACGCCGACAAAGGTACGCTAATTACAACAATAGAAAAAGATAAATGTTTACTGATTTTTTTGAACTTTTTGTTGTAAAGTAATACAACGTTTTGTATATTTGTTGCGTGAATCGAAGTATAAAAACATACGGCGGTTATTTCGAACGTTTTCTTGACACACCCAACGAAAAGGATAAAAAAGAGTATTAACCTGAGTTCCGGATAAGAATTATTATCAAAATAAGGCAATAAGGTTATTCTCAGCACTGTATTGCCTGCTACTAAGGTTGAATAACAAAATAAGGTTTAGAAAATTCATAAGAAAACCTTATTTTCAACAAAAACACTTTAGTAGCAATAAAATAGACGCAACGCAGAACCTTATTACCTTGTTTATTAAATAAATAGCAAATTCCTTAAACGGAACCCACATATTATGCAGACAAACAATCACAACATAGTTGACTACGATGCTGTTTTAGATGAGAAGTTCGGCAAACCCGGCACTCCATCCCGCATCGAAGCCGAAGAACGGGCGCTGGCTTTTTTTGCCGGACAGATAATTGAAGACGCGCGCAAAAAAACACACATCACACAAGCCGAATTAGCCCGCAGGATCGGCTCGGATAGAGCATATATTTCGCGCATCGAAAGCGGGAAAATAGAACCGAAAATCTCCACTTTCTACCGAATTATGAACGCGATGGGATTTCAGATTGATTTTACTCCCTCGCTTTTTTGAATTCGTAATCCGCGTTCCGCCCAGCTGTTTCGAGCGGCTTGGCGGATAAAGAATTCAAACCTCCCTATAAACCTCACTAAACGCCACACGATACTGCTCGCCCCAAATCCCTTCGGGCAAACGAACTCCGCAGGAGATAATCATATTGATTTGAGCGCCTCGCGGCAGACGCAGCGCTTTTTTGGCAACCCGGCTATCCAATCCTTCCATCGGGCAGGTGTCGTAGCCTTCGTTTGCCATGGCAAGCATAAAAGTTTGTGCTGCCAATCCGCAGGTTTTGTGCACCACGACACGAACATCGCTTTCCGAAACCTGTCGTGTAATCGGCCTGAAAAGCCCGATACAAAACGATAAAAACTTACGTAACCAGCCCAATAATCCAAAGAACTTGCCATAGAAAAACGGCATAAGATAACCGTAATATAGTTTTCGGTTTTTGATGCGATTTTCCTGCCTTTCAGGCGGACTGTTTCGTTGGATATTCCCCATTTCGAAATTTAAAACGCTTTTGGCTCTCTTTCGAAACAAATCGCGACGCGTTACGAAAACCACCATTTGCTTTGCCGTTCTCGCCGCCGATTGGTCAAGACATGCATGGGTGAGTTTTCGCAATATCTCGGGCGATGTAACGTGATAAAACTCCCACAACTGCATATTGCTACTCGCGGGAGCCAGTGTAGCCAATTCAATGCATCGTTTTACTGTTTCAGTATCAATTTCTTTGTCGGGATCGTATTTCCGAACAGAACGGCGATAGCGGACAGTTTCTTCAAAGGTCATATTATACGTTTATAGTTCAATGGCGAAACCTGTCGCCCGTCTCCAAGTCTTCCTGTTTCATTTAATCGGCAGTATCTCAATCCAGTACCCGTCCGGGTCGATGATGAAATACAATCCCATGGATTCGTTTTCGTAGCAAACGCAACCCATTTCTTTGTGGTAAGCCCTTATCCGGTCGTAATCTCCGGCTACACGCATACACAAATGCTGTTCGTTATCGCCCATGTTGTAGGGCCTGTCCCAGTCGCGAAGCCAGGTCAGTTCGAGCGTGAAGCCTGTTTCGCCGTCGCCAACGTAAACCAGAATAAACGATCCGTCGGACGCCTCTTTGCGTCGAACTTCTTTTAGCCCCAGCGCTTTGTCGTAAAATTCGATACTTTTTTGAAGATCAAAAACATTGATGTTGTAATGATCAAATCTGCTTTTTATTTCCATATTTTTTAAGACTGATAGATTGTTAGACTATTAGATTATTAGACAAACAGACCGTCTGAAATCTAAAAAGCGAAGCGGTCTAATGCCTGAAAGCATAGCGATCTATATATTAAACGATTGCCCTTTTTTGTACACATCCAGGTACTTGGTATTCTGCAACTTGGCGTATCGACTGAATGCGTTGGCTTTTTCGTAGTTTTCGCCAAAATGCATCGGCAAAAAATAATCGGTAGATATTCTGCTTACAAATTGTTCTGCTCCGCGCATATAATCTTTTCCCAATCGCGGATCGACGGGGCACATGGCCAGATAAAGCTGATCCACGTTTTCTGCCAGCAACTCCAGTTGACAAAGATAACTGTTTTCGTAGCCTGCGGCTTCGTGCTTGGGAACTTCTTCGTTCCAGTGCCAGTTATTCAGGTCTCCCGCGTGAAAAAACCGCTGTCCCGCAACATTTACCAAAAACGATCCGCCGGCATCCGTTGATCCGAACGCTTTTACCTTTAACCGGCTGTCTTCGTAAACCTGAAGTTTATCCAAAAAAACAATGTCCTGAAAAACCGTAATTTCTCGGTTTTCCATCACTTCTTTCGCAAAGATATACTTCGTATTCGGTTTCTTCAGTTTCCATTCCAATATTTCCGGATTAAAATGATCGGAATGCGAGTGGGTGCAAAAGACGTACAAATCATCCTCTTTTCCAAGCAGATAATCGTTTATCCAAAAGCGGTCGTCGTCTCTTTTCTCGTCTTTGTAAAAATCAAAAATAATGGAGAAACCATCAAATTCAAGCAGGTAACAGCTGTGAAAAATATAAGTAACTGTCATAATTTACACTTAATATTCATTATAACAAATATCTGGCGTTTTGTTCATTTTTGTGGCTATAAAATTTGATAAAAACCGTGAAAAGCATAACTTTGCTTCCTGAAAATATTTATATCATTGGGGAAATAATCATCAATTATCGGTTTTTCTTGGAAATAACAATCAAAATAAATTCAATTCAATTTAATTTGCACTCATCAACGTTTAATTTCAATAAAAAAAATTTATTTAAAAAGTTATGAAGAAGTATTTAGCAGAAATGATCGGTACTATGGTACTGGTATTAATGGGTTGCGGCGCGGCAGTATTTGCGGGTGCAGGACAACCTTTCGATTCGGTTGGAACATTGGGCGTAGCCTTTGCGTTTGGACTTTCGGTAGTGGCAATGGCTTATGCAATCGGTAGCATTTCAGGATGTCATATTAATCCGGCTATCACATTAGGCGCCTTGCTGGCAGGAAGAATAAGCGGAAAAGATGCAGGAATGTATATGATTTTTCTGTTTATCGGAGCTGTTATAGGTTCTTCCATCCTTTGGTTTTTGGCAAAAGACTCGGGTTCTACAACTACTTTAACCGGAGCCAACAACTTTGCCGACGGGCAAATGGGCGTTGCCTTTGTTGCCGAAATGGTATTCACCTTTATTTTTGTACTCGTTGTATTGGGTGTTACCGCTAAAAACGGATTGAACAAATTTGCCGGTTTAGCCATTGGTTTGGCATTGGTGTTGGTACACATTGTTTGTATTCCCATTACCGGAACTTCCGTAAATCCGGCGCGCAGTTTCGGCCCGGCTCTTTTCGAAGGCGGAGCAGCTTTAGCCAATTTGTGGTTATTTATAGTAGCTCCTTTCTTGGGTGCAGCCATTGCGGCCATTGTATGGAAAGGAATTACGGTTGAAAACGACAAAGTGCCCGCGTAAGGAGCATTTTTTTACGTTTTAATCATAGAAAAGAGAGGTGAAATTTATATTTTACCTCTCTTTTTATGTGAATATCCGATGAAAAAGGGTTATTGAAGAACATATTTTACAGAAAAGTGTTTAATTATTGCACATTATTTATACTTTTGTGCAGTTTTACTCAACTAAACAAAAAGTCAAAATGAAACACAATTTATTAAAAGGCAAAAGAGGTATCATTTTCGGAGCGCTAAACGATCAGTCCATCGCCTGGAAAGTAGCCGAACGTGCCGTAGAAGAAGGTGCAATTATCACGTTATCCAATACTCCGGTTGCGGTGCGTATGGGAGATACCAACCAATTAGGCGCGAAGCTGAACGCCGAAATTCTGCCGGCCGATGCCACCAATGTGGAAGATCTTGAAATGGTTTTTGCCAAATCGGTAGAAATACTGGGAGGTAAAATCGATTTTGTGCTCCACTCCATCGGAATGTCGCCCAACGTGCGCAAAAAACGTACGTATGACGATCTCGATTACGACTTGCTAAACAAGACACTGGATATCTCGGCTATCTCGTTTCATAAAATGTTGCAGGTTGCCCGCAAACTCGATGCCATTGAACGTGGCGGATCTATTGTTGCTCTCACTTATGTAGCGGCACAACGCGTGTTCTACGGATACAACGACATGGCAGACGCCAAAGCCCTGCTTGAATCGATAACCCGTAGTTTCGGCTATATTTACGGCCGCGACAAAGGCGTTCGGGTAAACACCATTTCCCAATCGCCCACCATGACAACGGCTGGAAGCGGCGTGAAGGGAATGACAGACCTGATGGATTTCTCAGAAAGAATGGCTCCTATCGGGAACGCCGATGCCGACGATTGTGCCGATTACTGTATTGTTATGTTTTCTGACCTTACCCGCAAAGTTACGATGCAAAACCTGTATAACGACGGAGGATTTTCGAGTATGGGTATGAGCTTGCGTGCCATGAAACAGTACAGCAACGGGCTTGACGAAAATATTTCGGAACCGGGTAATCAGGATTAAAGTAAATTATCCCGTTATTCTCAATTTAATAGCTTCGGAGTGGTTTCGAAGCTATTTTTTTATATTTTTGTGCAACAGACTTTTTCAATTCGATTTAAATTATGAATACAATTGAGCTTAAAAATAACTTTCATCAATTAATAGATACAATAGATAACGAAACTTTACTCACAAAGTTTTATACCATTATGAGCCGTGCGAAGGAGAATACCGACGGAAAACTTTGGAAAAAACTTTCGCCCGAGGAGCGAAATGAACTTTTGCTTTCGTATGAGGAATCTGAAAATGACAACAATCTGATTCCGCACTCCGAAATAAGAAAAAAATATGAAAAATGGCTTTAGCTATTCAATGGACAAGAACGGCCGACAAGAAGTTTGCATCAATCATTGAACATCTTGATAACGAATGGGGAGAGATTACCGTAAGGAAATTTGTGAAAAAAATAGATGATTTTTTAGAAATCCTATCGCAATTTCCCGAAATTGGCAGTACGGAAAACTCAGAAAAGAACATACGTGGTTTTGTAATTACCAAACAAACAACAATTTTTTACCGCATAAAAAAAGATAAAATAATTCTATTAAATCTTTTCGACAACAGGCAACATCCTTCCGGAAAGCTCTATAAATAAGCTATGTGCTTAATACAACCATGCTCATAAAATTATACAACGAAAATCCTAATCCGCGCGAACTCGAAAAAGTAGTCTCGGTTCTGAAAGACGGCGGTATAGTCATTTACCCAACCGATACGCTTTACGGTATGGGTTGCGACGCGCTCAACGTTCGCGCCGTGGAAAAAATCTGCGGCCTGAAGGGAATAAACCCGCAAAAAAGCAATCTCTCCATCATCTGCAACGATTTGAGCGATATTAGCGAATACGCCAAAGTGGATACACCCACGTTTAAATTGATGAAACGCAACCTTCCGGGGCCGTTCACGTTTATTCTTCCCACCACTTCGTCGCTGCCAAAGATTTACAAAAACCGGAAAACGGTGGGAATTCGTGTTCCCGATAATCCGATTATCCGTGAAATAGTTTCCATGCTCGGAAATCCGGTGCTTAACGCATCCGTGAAAGACGAACACGATGAAATTGAATACACTACCGATCCCGAACTTATTCACGAAAAGTGGGGCGATGTGGCAGATATCGTTATCGATGGCGGATTTGGCGGAATTGAGCCATCCACCGTCGTAGACTGCACTTCAGACGAACCGGAGATCGTGAGGCAGGGAAAAGGAGTGTTAAATGTTTAAAATTTTCGTTTCGTAATTAAAATCTTCGCTACATTCGTAGTCAAATATCTGTTATAATTAAAAACCAACCAAATGAAAAAACTATTGTCTTTTTTTTCGATTCTTGTTGTATTGACGGTCTCTTGCAAGAAAGAGGAGCCGACAATTACACCAACGGAAGAAGAAGAAATCGCATCTATTACTTATTTATCTGATACAAAGTCTTTTATTCTTACATATAGAAGTGGAAAAAAGCAAACTGTAGGAGCTGAGATCGACAATCAAACTAATCCTCCTATGGCAAGCATTAGATTTAATGGAATGACTTTTTTTGTTCCGGATGCGACACAAAAGGATGGGCCAATTATTCAGCC
>CAKTUP010000006.1 GCA_934621705.1 uncultured Petrimonas sp. | reverse complement strand
CCGACAACCGCAATAAATTAGCCTCTCGTATCGATGCTCAAATTCAATCCGGTATTTTTTCAATAAATGCACGTCAGGTAATACTTTCAGCGAAAAAGGGAGAGGGGATAGAAACATCATTCTACCTAAGAGAAGGCGCATTCTATGAAAAAATAAAAGATATATCGTTAATGGAAATTTTCACTGATAAAAGGCTGGAATTTCTCAACATTGAAGCAGCTATCGAATTTGTTCGTTCTCTTATCACTATTAATGATCATCGCTTCTCCTGTTTCCAAGTAATTACGGAAAAATACATGATCAACCAATTCAGTACGAATCGTGCCGATGGATTTGCATCGCTATTCAAAGAGGCAGAAACTACTGAGAATATAGATGATAAACAGATAACAGTTCCAAAGGGATTTTACATCTCGCCATTCGTAAAAGTAAAACACGTTTTGGAAGAAGTGTTGACATATTTGGGTTATTCTCTCGCTCCTTCTCTTCTTGACGAAGCCCCATTTTCGGATATGGTTTTTTTAAACGATAATCTCGACACAATTGTTAATTCCAGAATCAATTATGTCGATATCGTTCCCAATATTATGGTATCAACACTGCTTGAAATACTCCGGAAGTTCAATCTTGAGATAATACCGGATGAGCAGGAAAAAGTCATTCACTTGAAGCTTTTTAAAGATATCGTTTCGCAACCTTCTGCATCCGATCTGTCATATGCTGTTCGCGATGAATACAAGATAAATTATCACCACAATTATCGGCAAATCAAACTGGCGTCAGAAAAGCAAACGTTACCTGCTGACACGTACGCTTTTTATTATAACAACCCTAAGTACAAGTATTCGCTGGGATATATGAATTCAGAGTTTCAGAACGTTTTTTCAATTCTTGCTCAATATCCTGCAGCATATGTTCGAAAACAAGACGGAGCTATACTTGCAGATGGATTTAAAGGAACGGTGGCATTTCAAAAATGGCTGGGTAGCCTTTCAGTCAGTTATTATGCGGGCGGTATCCTTCAAGCCGAAGAGAAAAATTTCCCCGATGTAGTCCCTGAAATTGTAACAATAGTAAGAAATTGGGCAGGTATCTCCACCGAGGTGTTAAGTTACCCGTATGCAGGGAATGGCCGATTTTTACAAAGCTCAATTCAATTATCAGACAGTAGTGTAACTGATCAGGCTTCATCAACAGAATTAAAGGCAATGCTCTGTTTTGTGTATCGCAGCACATCTTATGATATCGGAACACTGTCAAATTACAACAGTAACGGTGAGAAGATATGGGATTATTCACTTCATTATAACGGTGAATATGGAATTTTTGAGAAATTTTGGCGAGAATACGACAATTTGCTGCGTAATGCTTTTCTCGAAGTTGAGTTTGACCTTTTGTTGTCAGAAAAAGACAAGCTTCAAATATCCTCACACGAAAAGCACTCTATTTTATCGCAGGAATATTTGTTGTCCCAAATGAAATATATCCCCGAAATATCAAAAGTAGAAAGTTCTGTTTTTCTGTCGTTAAAACAACAAGAGCCGATATCCATAGCTAAAACAGAGGCGGAATATTTCACTCCATCTCCTTATAAATGGATTATTAAGAGTTCTCAAAATTTTACAATTAGTTATAATCCAAGAGGCACAGGATCTCCGATGATAAAATATAAGACTGACACCCCTGCATTCTATCCTCTTCCGCCAACTGCAACTCAATATGCTGCAGGTGGTAGATATTACGAAGTTCAGCACGAAGTTGAATATGGTATTTACAACATCAGAGATCAGTCATTTACAAAACAAGGAGATGGAATCGTCACCGCATGGCTCGAGGCTGCTTTGAATACATAATAATCTGTCCTTTGCCCACCCCTCCAAAATCCCCAATTTCGCATAAAAAATGAAATTAACTATTGCTCAAATGGATATAATTCTCGAACGAACAAAAGAACTGTTTTGGCTTTTCGTTACCGCGCTGGCATCGGTGCTCACCCCGGTGGAAAATACGTTAAAGCTGCTTTTTATCGCATTTATCTTCAACATCGCAACCGGAATAATCACGGATGTGCACGTGAATAAAGCGAAATTTCAACTCAAAAAAGCCTTCAACGCCATCACCCAGCTCATGTTTTACGCGGCGTGTGTGGTCTTCCTTGATTACGGAGCGCGGCTGCTGAGTGAACCCGGCATCGGCATCACGGCCGTTAAGTGGCTCACTTACGTGGTGGTTTACTTCTACTTAACCAACATTTTCAAAAACGCCCGGCTGGTTTACCCCAAAAATCCAGCATTGAATTTCATTTACGAACTGTTATCCACTGAAATTTTCGACCGGTTGAAAAACATGGTTGGATATAAATCACGCAAAGAATATGATTAAATTACTGTTAGTTAGAATTTTCAAAGGCGAAAAATACACCATCGGAAAACTATACATCGATGGTAAATATTTTTGCGACACCCTCGAAGATAAAGTTCGCAACCTGCCTGTAGAGAAAAAAATAATGCACGAAACGGCCATTCCGGCCGCAAAATATGAAGTGCGGATAACCTATTCACCGAAATTTAAGCGCAATCTTCCATTATTGCTGGGCGTTCCTTATTTTACCGGAATCCGCATTCATCGCGGCAATACTCCCGGCGATACTTCCGGTTGCATTTTGGTGGGAGAAAACAAAGTAAAGGGTATGTTACTGAATTCTACCAAGTACGAAGAATACCTGGTTAAATTACTAAGTAGAAAACAGGCTGAAATAGAAATAATATGAAAAATGGAAAAGTTACATATTACCTATTATTCCTTCTTGTTGTTCTGTGCGTTAACATTTCTTGCCGCGCTCGCAAAAACATTGTCAGAGAGGATGTATCGCAAAAAACTACCACGACAACCGTTTCCGCGACAGACACGTCTCGCGTCATCTCTAAAACTCAGTCTGACATGGAAGAAACGGTCAGCATTTTCGAAACAACAACGCGCGAAACAGTTCATCTCGACGATTCTGGACGAGTACGAAGCGTTGTCAAAGAGAGTATATCAAAGGAAACCGGACAAAGACGGACTGATCGAGGATCGGGATCTGTTGTTTCCATAACCGGAAAAAGCGATTCGGTGTCCGTGGTGGAAACATCGCAAACATCATCTAACGAAAAAACTGACATCAAAACTGACTCCAGGCCGGTGCAAGGAGTGGAATGGTTTTGGGTAATCTTCGGAATTTTAATAACAGCAGTGCTTATTTACGTTTTACTCAAAAAACTTTAATAACGTACCCAATTAGTAATTAGTAATTGATAATTAGCAATTAATCATGATAGTACAACAACCCGATGCTTTATCCCTTTCCGGTAACCTGAAAAAATTCATCGTCAGTTCCGGCTCTCCCGTCACTTTCGTTCTGAAAGACGGTGCGACCGTGCTGCTCGACGCTTCCTATCAACCCGGCGCCGATGGGCGCGTTACCATCGACGTGAAAGATATTGTCGAAAGTCGGCTTGCGTTCACCCTTTCGCACGAGAATTTCTACGAGCAAACAAACATCGTAAAAACCTTTACAGCCATAATTGATACGCAAAGCGTTACGTTTCAGGTTATCCGCGCCGGTGTGGCCAACCTTGCCGATACCGCCGCAAACTGGCTCAAACAAAATTTTCTAACCTGGCAACCCACGCAAAAACAGGTAACGTATTATTCTCCGGAATGGCTTACTTACTACGCTATCGAGCACAGTACACTCAAACTCAAAGCCTTTTTTAACGACGGCACAAATCAAACCATTGTCCTGGGTTCCATGGCAGCCGGCAGTGCTTATACCGCTAACCTGCAATACGCCGTTGTGTCCGGATTGCTCGGTCAACTTTACCCGTCTTATTACGAAGTGTGGGTAGAATTCGCCGCCGGCGTCCGTCTCACTTACCTGCAGCGTTATCTCTACAGCGAACCGAAATCGGAGCTCGAGCAATGGTTTCTGTTCGAAAACTCACTCGGCGGCATCGATACGATTCGCGCCTATGGCGAAACCGATTTCGAAGGCGAACACGAACACAAGATCTCGTCCATCGACGGCGCTTCTTCCGAATATCGAATCGATACAAAACGATCGTACAACAAAAACACCGGCTATCTCGATGAGTACGAGCGTCGCTGGCTGTTGGACTTTTTCCCGTCAAGACAAAAATTTGTCCATTTCTCCGGCGCCATCCGGCCCGTGGTCGTTTCGGAAAGCGATGTAAAATACAGCGCATCCGATTTGCCTTCATCCTATAATTTTAAGTATCGGTTTGCAGATGAATCCGCGGCTCTGCTTAATCTTACCCGGAACGCGGACGCTATCCCGGCAAACATCACCATCCCTGATATCGATTCGCCGGATTTTTCTTTACCCCCTCGCTTATCTGAGTATCCGCGCGTTACTCTTAGCGAGGGGGTTATCCTGCCCGCGTTCGATCCGCATTCCGAAACGCCGAAGGTGACAACTGTGGGGGCAATACTTGCAGCTGCTTTTGATGAAATTCTATCGAAAATAAATGCAGGTGAAGCCGGTGGCGAGCTGGTCAATTTGGTTCGCGAAAATGATGTGCAGGGCGCATCCGATAATAACGTGTTTTCCGCACTTAGAACGCTGTTGGAGATTTCAAAAGCAATTGAAAAGGAAGGAAAAGGACAATTTCTCTCCAAAATTAATCCCGACACTGCAGCCGGACTCATCCAATTCCTCTCCGGCATCGAAATCGGCGAATTCATTCCCGGAATGTTCGGCGGAAAAGGTGCGAGAATTGACCAGCACGGCAACATGGAAGCCACATCCTTGCGTTTGCGTGCATTGTTGGAAGTTCCGGAGTTGCGTTTCAATAGAATGACTGTTATAGGCGATGAGTTAATATTGACTCAAAACGGATTGATTGAAAGCGTTGAACAATTAGCAGCACGCAGCTACCAACTTAATATGAAGTTGGAAGAAGGCGAACCGATTGCTTTTAAAGCCGGACATTTGATAAAAGGTATTTTCCATCATGCCACGGGTTTTGCCACTTCGTTTATGCGAATTGAAGAAGTGGGACAAACGTTTATGAAAATCACGATGGCTGCGGATGCTGATGTCCCCACGCAGTTGAATTTCCCGCCCATGCCGTTTATGAAAATTGCCCGCATTGGCCACGTTGATGATGAAGAACAACAACGTTACATGGTGTTTTCTGCCAAATTGGGCGGGTATCAATTGTACGACGGGTGTTCCGATTTTATGAACGGCACGCTGGTGGCGAGCTTCGACACAGCGCAGTCTTTCAAAAGCAAGTTTGACAACTTGCCGACAAAAGAGGGACTTCCTTATGCCTATATGATGGGGCTGGTTGTTCAGGACATTATCCGCGTGGATTATCAAGGGAAAACTGTAAGGACGGTTAATGACAGGGGGCCGTGGGAAGCAGGAACTATTTATTACAACAACGATACGCAGGGCACTGACGACGTATGGCATCTCGGTTGCCGGTGGCGATGCTTTTCATCATCCACAACCGAAGAGCCGTCCTGGACATCCGCAGCCTGGACAATGATCGAGGGCCGAAGCGATGCGCGGATGGAGTTTGATAGCTCCCACGGCTATGCTTTTGTTCGGGGCTTCGTACATTCGGACATTACTCCGATAGTTCTCATCGGAAATACAAACGTTTCGGCGGATATTGTCGAAGAACAATGGCGCTGGGAGCGATTATCAGGCGACAATGCAGCCGATCTGATCTGGAATATAGAGAACACCGGAAAACGCGTTTTGCAGCTTCGCAACGAAGATATGGGCACGATGTGGAGCCGTGAAAATCCGGTGCGGTTTACCTGCACGGCAACTTATCCGGCATCGAGTATTAACAACATCACAAATTATATCGAAATATGAAACTATCAGGCAGAAAAATACAAGTAGAAGTAACGCCGTTGCGATTATCAGGCTCGCTTAATATCACGGGCGGTTCGGCTGTGCAATTCTACGACGGCGTGAGCTACACGCCTAATCGTGAAGGAACTGTTTCATCGCCAATCCTCATAACTCATGCCGTTTCGGCTATCGACCCCGACACGGGACTTACGGTTACGGATGCCATGACGACCACGTTTTACGAAAACGGCGTGGCTATCTCGGTTTCAACCCCAAATTACGAGCTGATTGGTGCGAGTACGCTGAAAGTGAAGAAAAATATTGCTGCCGGTTCATCGGTAGATATTAAGGCGATAACTAAGTTCGTGGATTCCAGAAGCGGAAAAATATACGAGCGTGAGGATATGGTGACTTTGAGGACGATTCTTAAAACGCCTGCGCAATATCAGTTAAACCTGTCTCAGCGAGGAGCGGTTTATTTCGACGCGTATCGAAATCCTAACGTGACGACAACGGTAACAGCGAAACTGTTCCAAGGCGAAACGGAAATAACCAATTTAACAGAAATTACGCTCAAATGGCTTAATTCGGCCGGATTGGATGCCGTTGACAATGAATTGTACGCCGATGTAGTTTCAGCGGACAAAAAAACGTTGACCGTCGATAAAACGTATATTGACAACGAATTGATTCGCTGTGAAGCGTGGATTGGCGCGGAAATGATAGCTTCGGACTCAGTAACTTTCGTACGTGATTTTGGCAGTTTTAGAACCGATATCCGCATCCCGGAACTTCCGCTACTTCCGGGAGTAACGACGTTGCATTGCTCCATTTTTATTGCGGACATGCTGGGTAATATCAATGTGGATTCGGCATTCTTAGTCAAGTGGATGGTAAGCGAGGCTGGTGTTGACCGAGAAATAGCCACAGGGGCATCGGTACAGATTCCCGTTTCATCAATCAATCTGAAAGCGACAAACCTGATGATTTACCCGGATGTGAAGCGGCGCGAAGCGTTCGCAGCTCTCACTACAGAAGATATAGACGAACTGATTACGGACGATTTGGATAATGTGTTGGTAGTGGAAACTTACGGGTCATAAGCCCCACCCCAACCCTCCCCCGAAGGGAGGGAGAAAGCGGAATAAAACAATTAATTATATGGAAAAGTATTTCAAAATAAAAAAAGAAATCGCGCTTCGTGCCGGACTGGACGAATTGCTGCGAACCGAAGACGGCGACGATTTGCTTTTGTCTGAAAAGGATATAAGCAACATTCCGTTAACTATTGAAGAAAGAGTTTCCGCTCTCGGCGGCTCTGAGTATGTTGAACCCGAAATAACAGAAGAATAATGGCAAATTTACAAGTATCGGGCGGGGTGAGTATCAATTTGCTCGTGAACGGGGATAACCTGAACACAACGCTGAATGCTACGGCGCCGCTTTATCAGACTTTTAAAAAAGGAACGCAGGAGTTCTCACCCAACTGGGCGACAATGAGCGACACCAATCGCCCTATCGTTTACCCGCGTGTTTACTCCGTGATGGAAGCGGCAGTATTAGTGCCTACCGACGTAACATGGAGGTATAACAACGTGCCACTTGTTTTCGATGCGAGCGGCGTGGCTATCTTGCCGTCTCCCGATGTGGCAGTCGGAAAGGTTAAGCAAATTGACCACAACGGCTCAAAAGCGTTGCGGATGATTGGAAACGTGGCGTCTGACACGAATAACGATAGCGATACGATTACATTTACCGGCAAAGTGAATTCCTCCGGACAACAAATAACTGTTTCTGCCAATATCACGGTATTGGTCGAAGAAGCCTCAAACAACCTGCATCGGCTTTTCCTTGTCATGGCAGATGATGTGATTGACGGTGACGAAACTTTGCTCACCATGAACGCTATGCTTTACAACAACGGCGCCCTGGTTACAACAGGCGTTCAATTCGAGTTTTTGGATGTAAACGGAACGGTTTTGCGAGCAAAAAACGCTTCACCCACATTCACTATCACGAGTGCGATGATTGACAGTGAGCTGATGATTGTTTGCAAGGCGTGGGTAAATAATGCGGTAGTTGCGCAGGAACAGCGCCAAGTGTGGGATTCAACCGATCCGTTTACTATTATCTGCAACCAAGGAACTTCGGTGCGCCAACGAGCGATTGACGATGTAACGTATGTTTTTTCGCTCTTGAATGCTCGGACCGGCAATGTGGTTTCTGGAACTACTTTTACGATTAAAGTGTACAAAAACGCTACCGGAGCGGATATCACTTCGCAATTCGCCCCGACGACTTCGCAGATTTTAATTTCGGGTGCTAAAATATCAGAACATAAATCTCTTTATGTGGATGCGGCTTGCACGGTAAATACTTAAAAAATATGAGAGTAACTGCGAGAGTAAATATCGAGTTAGCAAAATCGGCGAACTACATTCCGATGGGATTTTGGGTTAAGCCGGTTGCGAACGATCCTAAAAAGCCGTTTTACAGGATTACCGATTTGGGGATTCCCATGGTAAAAGTTCCTGATGGAACATCATTGGGATATTCTGTCTATGTGCTTAATGTGGATGTTTCAAATGCAACAAGTCCGGCAGCTGCCGGAAATACACAATGGAAACTAATAGATACAATGGAGCTTGTTTACATTCAACAAGCATTCATTGAGCGGTTGTGGGCACAGATGCTGATTGCCGAAGGCGCTGAAATTGGCGGATTTGAGATAAAAAATGGACTGTTGCAATCGAAAGCTAAAGACGCGCAGGGAAATCCCATTATTGTCTTGAACGGAAACGATGGAAGTGGAAATGTGTCTGGCTTGAACTTCAAATGGACAAGCAGCGGCGTTGAAATATCGGGCAAACTGTCATCTTCGCTGAACGGAAATAGATTTGAGATAAGCCCTGCGTCAAGAACATTGAGGATGATTGACGCTCAAAATCGGATAGTCGGGCAAATGGAGTTCAGTTCACCCACTATGGACGGCGACGACGGGGCAAGGCTGTTACTGAGGCACTATTATCAAAACATGCTTGCTTCAGATGTGTATATAAACCCAATATCAAACAACTCAATTCAGATAAGGGCTTACGGATCAAACGGAAATCCAAGCGCAATTGGCGTCTATGGAGTGAATGGGTACAGTAAAATATTGTAGTCTAACAATCTGAAACAAAATTTAATTAAAAAATCAGAATAAATAAAATGTTAAATCCCGATTATTTAATCGGACAAAAAAAGAGAGTATGAAAAAGAAAATATTAACTCAAAATGCTGTACTGTCCATATTAGGTGATAGCATTTTTGTAAAGAATCAGCACTTTAATGATGCAAATGACACATCTTTAAAATCTGGAATGTATGGAATTAACTTTAATGTAGTGAACTCTTTAAACTTGCCTGCTGATGTAACCTATGGATCGATGCTCGTATTTAATGGCAATGGGCTGGGAGATGGAGGTAATCCAATCGTTCAATTAGTAATTTCCGGCTTCGGAAAAATGTATTTTAGAGACAAATGGAGTAATTCTCCATTTAGAGAGTGGAAAGTAGTAGTAAGTTGATTAACTTCTTTATAAAATATATAAAAGTAAATCAACTGACTGGCTAAGATTGTTTTTTATAAACAGATTACCATTTACTGTTTTTCTATACAAACAGATGCCCTGCGTGCCATCTCCTGCTCGAAAATTATCACCGTGCTGGTTAACTATAACAATTTGCTCGATCAAGGTGCCTATATTGAAAACAGCAACTTCACCAGCACCATAGTATTTAATATAGATTAATCCTTGGGGATTTTTATTTATACTTGTCTCTTGACCCGCTCCTATTGATACTGAGAAATTATATTCTTGTTTAAAAACTGAAAATTTCACCTTCTTCATAACTATTCTTTTTTTGTCCCAAAAATCCGTTTATTTTTAACATTGTACCTTTGCGCGAAAAACTATGAATTACGCGTATATCAGAGTGAGTACAGAGAAACAGACAGTTGAAAATCAAAAACAAGAAATTGAACGATTTGCAAATGCAAAAGGCATAGAAATTCAAAAGTGGGTGAAAGAAACTGCTTCCGGAACAACCCCCCTCCGGCTCCCCCCACAAGGGGGGAGAGAGCGGCCCCGCAAACTGGGCGCGTTGCTCAAAAAAATGCGCAAAGGGGATGTTCTTGTTATTTCCGAAATCAGCCGGCTCTCTCGCAAACTTATGGAAATTATGGAAATTCTAAAACTTTGCATGGAGAAAGAAATCACGGTGTACAGCATCAAAGAAGGCTATGAACTCGGTGACACAATCGTGAGTAAAGTACTTGCCTTCGCTTTTGGGTTATCGGCAGAAATTGAACGAAATCTTATCTCGCAGCGCACCAAAGAGGGGTTGGCGCGGGCAAGGGCAAACGGGGTGAAACTGGGACGGAAAAAAGGCGGGAAAAATAAAAAATATAAGTTGTCGGACAAAGAGGATAGGTTGATTGAGCTGCTGTGTATTGAGCGGCTAAGCAAGGAGAAAGTGGCTAAGCGGTTAAGGGTGAGTGTGAGTTGTTTGAATAGTCATGTTAAGAGGATGAAGGGGATGTGATATCGAAATATATTGTTATATTTGCACAATAAAACTTTATATTATGATTATGCTAAAATCGGTTATTGGAAAAATTGTTTCTAAAAGGAATGTATTCACTGCTGTTTTGGCGGATAATGGGGAGGTTTTGGATAATGCCGGCAGCCCTTTTCTTATCCGTCATCCGCGCGACAAAAAATTAACGCACTCTGACCTGTATGCGGAAGTTATGGTTGATGTTGAATCGGGCGTATGAAAAGGTATTATTGCTGAAAAAAAAGAGCATGGGGTGATGCTCTTTTCTTGTGTCCTTTCCCCGCTTCTTTTATCCAGCCATCTTTGCCCTTGAATTTTTCATGATATAAAGATTAAAAATTTTCAATCCGTCTGCGTTGCGAAATGCGGGCGGGTTTTTTCTACTTAAAAAATGGATGCTCTGCAAGCTCGCGCGCATTTTCTTTTTTATCAATTCTGATATACTTAAAAAAGGCCTGCTCGGTTTGATGCCCGGTTATCAACATAATTTTCGCTGCCATTATTCCGGATAAATACGCATTCGTAGCGAATGATCTCCGTGCGGTGTGGCTGCCGATCATTTCATATCGTTTCAATTTTTTTCGTTCTATTTTGTGGCCTCGAGTTCGTTCAGAAAGCACAGAATCAACCAGCCCGGCACGCTTGCAAATGCGCTTTATCATTGTGTTGAAGTTTTGCAATGAATTTTCATATCGTGGAAATCCATTATTTTTATCAATTATTTCTCTCACTATTCTGTGCATCGGCACAATCACCACTTCGCCGGTTTTTAAGGTTTTTCTCTGAATAGTATTTCCAACAATATTTTTCGAAGTCAATTGGGAATAATCGGAAAAGCGCATCCCCGTCAGACATCCGACAACAAACAAATCTTTTGCGGCTTGTTGTCCCGTTCCTTGCGCTTTCATCTTGTAAATCAGTTCTATTTCTTCAGATGTGATATAAACCGTTTCGGGATGTTCTTTTGGAACGGAAATATCAAAGACGGATGTATTTATCAAATAGCCGTCCCGCTGCATTCGTCTGAGCATGTATTTTGTTTTGTCAATGATAGACGAAACTGTAGAAAGCGCTCGGTTCAGACTTTTCAGATAATCGATAAAATCCTCCATTAACGCATCATTGAGGTTTTCCGATGTTAGTTCAATTCCTCTATTTTTTTCAAAATTACTCAAATGGCGAGCGATATTTCGATATTGTCTTTTATAGATTGCGGTTCGTTTTGATTTTCTTGCAAATTCGTAAATATAAGAGATAACGCCTGTAATTTTTGGTTTTTTGGAAAAAATATTCATAATCCCAGTTGGTTTTGTAGGTTTGTAGGTCTGTTGGTTGCGAAAATCAGGATATGTCGGGAAAACTTTGTTTTATTTGATTTCCACTACCTCCAAGTCTTTTTCTCCAATACCCTTCCGTTGTCGTCACGCTTTTATGCCTGAAATGTCTCTGAATCTCGTACATGTTTGCCCCTGCCGTTTTTAATTCCAAAGCTCCCGAATGCTTCCAGCTATAGAACTTAATGTCTTTCGACAATCCGAGTTCGTCTCGTATTTTGTTAAATCTTAAACGTAAAGAGTTTTTTCCAATTGGCTTTTCTCCGGGAACGCCTCCGCTTCCGAACAAATAAAAATCAGAATCATAGTTTTCAATATTCCAATCTGAAATAATTTTATAAAGTTGCTCCGGAATATCTACCGTTTCGGTTCTTGAGTTTTTGGCCAGATAATTTTTCACAGTAATAGTCCGCGCATCCATGTTGATGTTTTTCAATTGAATTAATCTCATTTCAGTTCCCGGCCGAATCGCCGTATAGTACTGTATGGTGCATCCGAGCCATAATTGCGGATCTGCTTTTTCAATTTTCTTTTTTAATATATTACGAATATCTTTTGATAATGCCGGTGCCGATTCATCAACAACTTTCCCCATGCGTGGAATATGTAAGACGGGATTATCCATTTTTAATTTTTTTTCTCTGATAACCCATTTGAAGAATGTATATAAAATTTGCTGGTATTTTTCAATTGAGAGTCTCGATAGATTTTCTTCTTCCGCCAGTTCTTTTAGAAAATCGACTACTACCCTGTTGTCAATCGAGAGAATTTGTTTTTCATTAAGATTATTTTTGCGCAAAAAATCATCAAATGCACGTAGTTTTGATTTATATGTCTGCATTGTTCTGCCACTTATCTCACTTTTTTTATAAAGGACAAACTCTGAAGCTAATATCCTAAAAACATTCTCTTTGCTAAATCTCTTCTTTGATTTATAAATTTTCGTATCAAACAATAGTTCGTCTTCATATTCAATCATTTTTTGAGCCGATATTTGCCCTTTGCGGATCATCTCGGTATATTCTGCTAAAATTTTATTTCCATGATTCATCTTTTCCTCATACGTACTTAGATCTCTGAATCCGTCATAGATTCTCTTTCTCTCCATCCGCCCGGTGTCCGGATTGCGCAATGAAAACTCTACGTACCAATCGGCATTGATGTCGCCTCCGGAATTTTTCAATTTTGGCCAGATAATTTCTTTCTTAGGTCTACTCATGATAAAAAATAATTGTCTATAAATGTCTGTAAAACATTTGATAGACAATTAAGCAGATTTTTTTAGCTGATTATCAGCGTTTTTGTTTTATTTGTGGACCTGGAGGGATTCGAACCCTCGTCCAAACGAGGAATTAATTTGCTTTCTACATGCTTAGTCTCATTTTGCTTTTCGGGAAAGAGCGCGACTGAAACCACCAAACTCAATCCTTATCTTCTTTAGTTTCGGAAAGGAGCCAAAGCCTCTCCCATCCTATCTCCGATTTGCCTGCACCACCGTATCGGCACGCTTCGAAGCCACAGCTTCCGGGTGATGTCTTGTCCCAACCACTGTGATCGGGATTAAGCGATTAACCTACTATACTTCGGTTACGCAGCAAGAGCGTAATTGTTATTATTGCCAGTTATAGCTTTGAAGATTGATATTTAAGTGCAAACCAACAACGCACTGCATGCTTACAAACCACTTCTGCCCGCTGTCAAAACCGGTCAAGCCCATAATTAATAACGTAAATCAGACACAAAGATAGTGATTCGGTTTAACATGGAAAAAAATAAACTGTGTTTTTCACGATATTTCAAGTGTGATCTATGTTAAATTTATCCGATAAAACGGTAAGTACATAGTTGCTTACATCGTTTTGTGGATTAAAATCTTTACTTTTGTGAAAAATTATTGCTTGGTCAAAATGAACAAAATCATATCCAAAGAAAACTTTTCCGATCGCGTTGTCAAGTTCGAAATTGAAGCGCCTTTAATTGCCAAAAGCCGTAGAGCAGGCCATTTCGTGATGGTTCGCGTGGGGAAAAAAGGGGAGCGGGTTCCTTATACCATCGCATCTTCCGATCCGGTGACAGGCACTATTACACTTGTTATTCAACGGGTGGGTAGGTCATCCGAAAAAGTTTGCCAGCTCGAAGCCGGAGATTATATTACCGATTTGGTGGGTCCGCTGGGAAAAGCAACGCACGTTGAGAATTTCGGCACCGTTCTTTGTGCCGGCGGCGGTGTGGGCGTAGCCCCAATGCTTCCAATAATTGAGGCGATGAAAAAGGCAGGTAACAAAGTAGTAACAGTTTTGGCTGCGAGAAACAAAGATTTGGTGATTTTGGAAGACGAAGTTCGAAAATTTTCAGACGATGTGATCATTATGACCGACGACGGCTCGTACGGCCAAAAGGGATTGATTACCGCTGGAGTGGAACAGGTAATTCAACGCGAACAAGTGGATTTATGTGTAACCATCGGCCCGGCAATCATGATGAAATTCGTATCGGAACTGACGAAGAAATACGATGTTCCCACCGTTGCGTCGCTCAATACGATTATGGTTGACGGAACCGGAATGTGCGGCGCCTGCCGCGTTACCGTTGGCGGACAGACGAGATTCGTTTGTGTTGACGGGCCGGAATTTGATGCTCATCAGGTGGATTTCGACGAGATGCTGATGCGGTTGAGAGCGTACAATTGATTGACGATTGACAATTTTAGATTTACGATTTTTAGAACAAAGACAAATGCCAACACCAGAATATTTGCAAGCGGAACGTGCACAACTGTGGCGCGAAGAATTGCGCAAAACGATAAAAAATAAGGAAAGAACCGATCTCGTCCGGGTAAAAATGCCCGAAGTGGATGCAGAGATCAGAAGTCGCACGTATGACGAAGTCAATCTGGGACTTACGCCGGAACAGGCACGCGCCGAAGCGCAACGCTGCCTGGATTGCGTGAATCCGACTTGCATTTCGGGCTGTCCGGTTGAAATAAACATTCCCAAATTCATTAAAAACATCGAGCGTGGTGAGGTGCTGGAAGCTGCAAAAACATTGAAAGAAACCAGCGCTCTCCCCGCTGTTTGCGGTCGCGTTTGTCCGCAGGAAAGGCAGTGCGAGAGTCAGTGTTTTTACACATTGAAGCTTAAAAAAGAACCTGTTGCTATCGGTCATCTGGAACGTTTCGCAGCCGATTTTGAGCGTGAAAGCGGCAAGATTTCCATTCCCGAAATCGCTCCGGCCAACGGCATTAAAATCGCGGTAGTAGGCTCCGGCCCGGCGGGACTGGCTTTTGCCGGCGACATGATTAAGCACGGATACGACGTTACGGTTTTTGAAGCGTTGCACGAGCTGGGAGGCGTGTTGCGATACGGAATTCCCGAATTTCGTTTGCCCAACGAAATCGTGGATGTGGAAATAGACGTGCTCAAAAAGATGGGCGTGAAGTTCATCACAAACATCATTGTGGGAAAAACCATTTCTCAGGAAGATTTGAAAGCCGAAGGCTACCAAGGAATTTTTATCGGAAGCGGCGCCGGACTACCTAATTTTATGAATATTCCGGGCGAAAACCTGAACGGCGTGATGTCGTGCAACGAGTACCTGACACGTGTGAACCTGATGCAAGCCGCCGACCCCGAGAGCGATACACCCGTACAAATGGGAAAACGGGTGGCGGTTATCGGCGGTGGAAACACGGCCATGGATGCCGTGAGAACGGCTCGCCGATTGGGCGCCGAAAAAGCGATGATTGTTTACCGCCGTTCGGAAGAAGAGATGCCGGCGCGCGTGGAAGAAGTTAAACACGCCAAAGAAGAAGGCATCGATTTCTTTACCCTTCACAACCCGCTTCGCTACGAAGGTGACGAACGCGGACGCGTGCAAAAAATGTTACTCCAACGGATGAAACTGGGCGAACCCGATGCTTCCGGACGAAGAAGGCCTGTAGCCGTGGAAGGCGACACGGTTTGGGTGGATGTTGACGAAGTTATCGTGAGCGTGGGCGTATCGCCCAATCCGTTGATTCCGTCAACTTTCACCGGATTGGAAATTACATCGTGGGGAACGGTGGTAGTAAACGCCGATACCATGCAAACGGCCGATGAAACCATTTTTGCCGGCGGCGATATCGTTCGTGGCGGAGCTACGGTAATTTTGGCTATGGGCGATGGAAGAAAAGCTGCTAAAGCGATGCACGAAGCAATTAATAATAATGCATAATGTATAATTCATAATGCATAATTAGGAGAGGTAATTCATTGAGAATTAAAAACTAAAAGAGGTAATCTCTGAAATCCTTGTCTTGGTTCTTGGTTCTTGATTCTTGGTTCTTTGATCTTTACCTCAAATATTCTCCAATCTTTCCGCTAATTTGCAACAGCGAAATTTCATAAAGTTTAGTGCGGTATTGCGCCGTTAGTAACCGTTGTTCGGCTTGCAGAAGGCTTACCTGCGCTTCGCGAAACAGAATTCCCGATAAATCGCCCAGTTTGTACCTGTCCATGGCGATTTCGTAGTTGATTTCTGCGTTTTCAAGGCTTTCTTTTTCGAGATTGGTCAGTTGGATGTTGTTTTGGTAAGACAGCCACATATTGGCGAAATCGCTTTGCAGGAAGAGCTTTTGCCGTTCGAGTTGCAATTCGCGATTATCGATCCTTATGTGCGCATTTTTCTGTTCACGGCTGCGATTGAAACCATCAAAAATATTAAAACCAAGCGTAACCCCCACATTCGGCCCCCAGTTTCGCTGACGATCGAAATTTCCCTTGTTGTAATCATAGTGCGTAAATCCGTATCCGCCATTGAGCCGCAAATAGGGATAATTCTGGCTTTGAAGGGTTTTCAAGTCGAGTTCGCTCAAAACTTTATTTTTTTCTGTCAAAAGCAACGAAGTGTTCACTTTCATCATATTGTCGAAAAGCTCGGGTTTCGATAACATAGAGTTGAAAGAGATGGTGGTATCGGCCGCAACGAATTGTTGTTCAACATTATCCGCTCCCATCATTTCGTTTAACCGGATACGCGATGTATGAATAACTTCGTATTGCTGAATTAATTGCGAACTGTCGGTATTAAAATCGACACGCGCCTGCTGCAAATCGAGCCGCGAAAGCGAACCGATTTGGTAACGTGCTTCAACGATCCGCAGCCGCTCACGCGACAGATTCACCGCCTGACGTAAATTCTGCATGCGCAGCGTTTGCTGAACGTAGTTGTAGTATTCTGCCGAAATATCGGCAATAAAATTTTCCACATCCAGCTGCGTATTCAGTTCGCCAACTGTTTTCAGTTCCTGCAGGCGTTTATAATTGGTTTGAACGCGAAATCCTTCAAAAATAGTCCAATTCAGATTTAAGCCGGCATCTAACGTTTGTGTTACGGAATTTCTTGTAGAAACAGTTTCGCTCCCATCGGCCGGAAATTGATCGGTATTGCTTTGACGAACGTTATATCCCGAATTCAATCCCACGGATGGAAGAAATCCGGCATTTCCCAACGTAACGTTGTTGTCGGAAATCTGCTGTTCGTTTCGGCTGATTTTCAAATCGTAATTGCTTTCCAACCCAACACGAATCACTTCATTCAAATCAATAACTGTTTGAGCATCCGATAAAAAGGGGAATAAAAGCACAATGGCCGCAAAAGCGTATCTCTTGAATTTAAGCATGTTGAACTTCGAGTTTTTCTTTTGTTTTCGATTTTCTGTTGGTGGATAAATACATGTACATTGCCGGAACAACAAACAATGTTAACAATGTGGAAATGAGCATCCCACCAACCACGGCAATACCCATGGCGATTCGGCCGTTGGCTCCTTCACCGGTGGCCAGCGCAAGCGGAAGCAACCCGAGAATGGTGGAAATACTGGTCATTAAAATCGGCCGCAGCCGCTGGATTGATGCGCCCATCACGGCATCGTACTTATTCATTCCTGATGCCTGACGCTGATTGGCAAACTCAACGATAAGAATTCCGTTTTTGGCCACCAAACCAATTAACATAATAATCCCGATCTGGCTGTAAATATTCATCGTAACGCCAAACATCCACATAAAGAGCAAGGCGCCGAAAACCGCCAGGGGAACGGTGAGCATGATCACGAACGGGTCTTTGAAACTCTCGAACTGTGCCGCCAACACCAGAAAAATAAGGATTATAGCCAACCCGAAAGCGAAAAGCAAGCTCGACGAACTTTCGCGGAAGTTCCGGGATTCACCTTCCAAAGCCGTTCTGAAAGTTTCGTCCAACACTTCTGCCGCAATCCTGTCCATCTCTTCCAATCCCTGACCCAGCGAATAGCCTTGAGCCAATCCGGCAGAGATGGTGGCAGAATTAAACCGGTTGTAACGGTACAACTGCGGCGGAGCAACCGTTTCCTCAAGTTTCACCAGATTATCCATCTGTATCATCTGTCCCGAATTGTTTTTCAAATAGATGGTCTTCAAATCGAGCGGCGTATTTCGCTGCTGGCGGTTTATTTCCCCCAGCACCTGATACTGCTTTCCGTTCATGTAAAAATATCCCATCCGCTGGCCACTCAACGCGTATTGCAGCGTTTGCCCGATATCGCGGGTGCTTACGCCCAGCAAGGCAGCTTTGTCGCGATCGATCACGATCCGGGTTTCGGGTTTGGTAAATTTCAGGTTCACGTCTGCCATCTGGAAATAGGGACTTTGATTCACCTTTTCTATAAAAGGCGGAATAAATTCCTGAAGTTTTTCGATATTGGGCGCTTGCAGAATGTACTGAATGGGCATTCCGCCACGGCGTCCGCCAAATGTGGATTGCTGCTGCACAAACGCGCGGGCTGCCGTTTGGTTTCTTACCGCAACCGACAAAGCATCGGCAACTTCCATCTGGCTTCTGTCGCGCACTTTCATATTGGGCAGCACCAGGCGAACCATACTGAAACTGCCTCTGATCATGGTGATATTCGATTCACTTTCCCAAGCGACCGAATCGGCAATTCTCGAAATATTTTCGGTGTAATCTCTTGTGTATTCGTAAGTTGCTCCTTCGGGAGTGGAAGTTCGGATCATAACCTGCGAACGGTCTTCCAGCGGCGCCATTTCGGCAGGAATGATGTTCCACAATACAACGATAAGCACCAAAGCCGCCCCCGTAACCGGATAGATTAGCCATTTGCGATGCAGGAACGCTTTCAGCGATTTATTGTAAAAATTGTTCATCCACTGAAAAAACCCTTCGGTTTTCTCGTAGATCACATTGTGTTTTTCTTTCTTCTTCAACAGTTTAGAAGAGAGCATCGGAACAAACGACAACGCCACAAACGACGAAATGATAACCGCGCCCGAAATCACGATACTAAACTCCCGGAACAACCTTCCCGTCATTCCTTCCAGAAAAATAATGGGGAAAAATATGGCCACCAGCGTAATGGTGGTGGATATAACGGCAAAGAAAATTTCCTTCGAACCCTCAATCGACGCCTGTTTCGGCTCCATCCCCTCCTCCACCTTAGAATAAATGTTTTCGACTACAACAATGGCATCGTCCACCACCAATCCCACCGAAAGCACTACGGCCAACATGGAAAGTACGTTGATGGAGAATCCGGCCAGATACATGATGAAGAACGTGCCGATAAGCGAAATGGGAATTACCAGAGTGGGAATCAGCGTTACGCGTCCGTTTCTCAAAAACATGAAAATAACCAATACAACCAGCAGAAAGGCTATTATTACCGTGGTTTGCACTTCGTTGATGGACGCGCGGATGAATCGGGTGTTATCGAAAGCGATATCGAGTTCCACGTCTTCCGGAAGGTCTTTGCGCATCTGGTCTATCCTCAGCGCCGCTTCGTTAGCGATAACGATCTGATTGGCTCCGGGTTGCGGAATAATAACGCAGCTAACCATCGGCACGCCGTTGCGCCGGAGAATATTTTTGCGGTTTTCCGTATCGAGTTCGGCGGTTCCGACATCGCCAAACCTCACAATCCGGTAATCATCCTCGATAATGATCATGTTGTTAAACTCTTCGGGAGTCTGCATCAATCCCATCGTGCGGATAGATTGCTCAATGTGGTCGCCTTCGATGCTCCCGGCCGGCAATTCTATATTTTCTCTGTCCAGGGCATTTTTCACATCCATCGGAGTAATATTGTAGGATGCCATTCTCACCGGATCGAGCCACAAACGCATCGAATACCGGTTTTCGCCCCAAATTTCCACAGCGCTCACGTTGGAAATCGTCTGCAAGCGCTCTTTCACCGTAAGTTCGGCAATTTCGGATAGTTGCAGCAACGAGCGCGTGGGACTTTCCACCGTAACCTGCATAATGGGATCGGCATCGGCATCGGCTTTGGCAACTGTGGGTGGGTCGGCATCGCGCGGAAGATACCGCATGGCTCTGGAAACCTTGTCGCGAACGTCGTTGGCCGCCGTTTCCATATCCACGCTCAATTCAAATTCAACGGTTATACGAGAACCTCCCTGACTGCTCTGGCTCATCAGCGAACGAATTCCGGGAATTCCGTTGATGTTTTGTTCCAAAGGTTCTGTTATCTGATTTTCAATAACTTCGGCGTTAGCGCCGGGATAACCCACAGAAACCGTAATTATCGGATTATCCACGTTGGGGTATTCACGCACGGCAAGGCTGGTGTATCCGATCACACCGAAAATAATGATGATCAGCACCATCACCGTTGCCAATACCGGACGATTTATACTTAGTTCGGATAACGTCATATTATTATTCTGTTGTGTTGGAAATTATTTCTGAAATTTTCACCGGCAGGCCGTTTCTCAGCTGCATAACACCGGTAGTCAGTAAGGTGTCTCCTGCCGAGAGTCCGGATAGAATTTGCACCGACGACGAAGTTCTGTAACCTTTGGTTATTTCCACTTCCTGAGCCATTCCGTTTTTATAAACGTAGGCAATATCGCGTCCCAACTCGGTGATGCTTGAAATGCTGGGAATGACAATGGCATCGGGCACTTCACTTATCAACGTTTGTATGGATGCAGAAATACCCGGTTTTAATCTTCCGCCGGGATTTGCATATCGGGCACGGGCTTTTAACGTCAGCGTTCGGGGATCCAACTGCGATTCCACGGCGTAAACCACCGCGCTGTAAGTCGTTAAATCGTTGGCTACCGTAAAAGATATTTCCGCACCCGGTGGTATCTGGCTAACCTGATTTTCATTCATGGAAAACTCCAGTTTCAACGGTGATATCTTGGTAAGCTTCGAGATAATCACGGCGGGAGAAGCATAAGCGCCCACACTAACCTGACGCAGGCCGATAACTCCGCTGAACGGCGCTCTCAATTCGGTTTGTGCAATTCTGGATTCGATCAGATCGATATCGGCTTTCAGTTTTTCCAGTTCGGTGGTTACCGTTTGGTAGGTTTCCTGGCTGATGGCGTCTTTTTCCAGCAACGTTCCCTGCCTGTAAACCCTGTCCTGAGCCAGCGGAAGCTGTGTCTGAAGTTTTCTCAATTCGGCTTGCAGCGGCGCATCGTTTACCTTGGCAAGCAGCGCTCCCTGATTCACGAAAGAGCCTTCGCGAAAATAGATATGAGTGATTTTACCCGATGTTTCGAACGTGAGATCGACTTCTTCTTCGGGCAATAAAACACCTCTGGCAATATACAGATCGCTCCGCAGCATTTGCGGTTGCAAAACCATAGCGGTAACGCTTAATTGCTGTCTTCCGGCTCCGGCTCCACCGCCGCCACCACCGCCTCTCGGCGGGCCCTGGGTTTGTGCCGGTTGGTTATCGGAAGAAAACATCGATTTTATTTTCGGAAAAAAAGCCATTCCCAAAATCAGCAAACCGATAGCTGTAAATACTACAATTTTGTTATTTCTACTCATTGTTCAAGCCAAATTTGTCCAAAATTAGCCATTTAAAGTCATATAACAGGATGCGAATATCCTTTTTAGATTTTTTTAAAATTCAAAATCGACATATAACTCATTTCAATCGACGAAAAGCCATTAAAAAAGCAGAAGACGGGACTTCTGCTCTTTAATGTTCATTTTATTTTTTTGGGCTTACACGCCTGTTTTTCTTTCTTTACTTTTGCACCGCATTTTTTGCATTCGTATTTCGGTTCTTTTGTGTTGATCAATGATTCGTCTTTGCAAGCTGTTTTGCCCATTTTGTCGTTTTTCTGGATAAAACAGTCCGAAATACGTTTTTGTTTAGGATCAAGGAGAAATAAATTCGTATGCGGAAGTATTTTGTATTCCTATCGTGCTATAATACGGACCAATATTTCCTTTGACCTTTATCTCTTTTTTGAAATTATTTTCATAACCTTCATAAATAGCTGTTCTAATTGCTCCTGCCGGGAGTTGAACAGGAAAAGTGTTGCTGGCAACCGACTCTTCAGGATTTACCGCGATAGCGAAAGCCGTAAATTCTGCTGCGGGTTTGGCTGGATTATTTGTGAACGAAGGCAAGTTTCCACTGTAATATCCCACAATATTCCCTTTTACCCAAACACCCGTCAATGGCGATAAAGCCCGGGCATCCTCAATTGTGTAGGGATTTTCTTGCGTTCCTTCGCCGACAGGCTGATATACATCGTATTTCTTATTCAAGGTAACCGATTCCGAAGGGCCTTCGTTCCAGGCTGTAATCGTTGCGGCAGCCGATACGGATACTACGGCAATTGTCGGGTCAAGCGTGAGATTGTAGGTGTATCTGTATCCGGATTGGAATTCGGTAATATTTGCTGCGGAACTCAAATCGTAATCATAACCGATTGTTCCGTGTTCTATAACCAGTTTTTTGCCGGCCAAATCCGTGGTGGGGATTACGATGGCTTCGGCTGTTTTTCCGTCTTCACTCACCTTTAGCCGAATATCGCCTTTGGCATTAGTGTATGAAACACTTCCATCCGCCAACAGCATGGTACCTCTCGGATTAAAATTCACCAATTTGACATTCAATCCCGATAAATCGGTTCCGGCAACCGACGGTGCGATATTAAACACAAGTTTTGTAAGTTTATGCGCAAATCGCAGCGTAATTTCAGGATGAGCCGAATTTCTTCCAACTTCGTTGTTTGAGTACATTACATCAATGGTTGCCTGGTTGCTCTGATCGGTAACATTTAACGAGTATCCGAAAGCGGCGGTAACTGTTCCCTGAGGATAATAGGCAATAAAATCCACATTTGCCTTGTCTATCGGGAATTTCACATCGTTAGTAATAGTAGTCGGAGTAAAAACGCCATCGCCTTGAGTTGAATATTTAGCATTTCTTGCCAGTGCCGATTCAGCAGAAAGCACTTCTCCCGCCGTTACCATATAAATACCAATCGCGTCTCCGGCCGCCCACTCGCTGTTTGTGGCGCGCGTGTTCATGCCATCGATGCGAGCATACACATTGATGCTCCTGTTAATAATTGTGTAATCAATCTTTTCTCCTTCGCACGAGAATAAAAACGGGAGCATCAGAAACAAAAATAAATAGTTAATTTTCATATTCTCACATTTTTAGATTAATTTGAGCAAGATAGTAATCAAAAGTGCTTTTTCCAAACAAAATTGCTTGTTTTTTGAAGAAATATGTTTTATAACATAAAAATCACAAAAATTATACTTTTATCTTGATATCGCTTAATTGTTGCAATATAAATGTGTATTTCATCGATTTACAAAATACAGTTCCCCAGGACAAGAAGTTCTGGCACGATGAAATTCATCCCAACGACGATGGATTTAAATTGGTAGCCGACAAATTTATTTCGAAGTTGAAATCGATTGGGATTTAATTTTTGCTACAGACTTGTCATCTCTAAATTAGTGTAATTGTAAAACGCAGTAAATTTTATTACGTTAAATTTATCGCACTGATGACGTTTTTTGTATGAAAATTAGAGGGGCGCAAAACAATTTAAAAGGCGAAAGTCGTTCAGTTAGTGAGAATTTCAGAATAGAATCCGCTTGGGAAACCTTGCTGCGTTATTAAACAATCTGATAATGATAAGGATTATAAAATAAAAAAAGATGGGAAAACTCCCACCTTTTTACTTTTCACAACTCCCTTATCTTCACATTCCTGAACCAAATGGCATATCCGTGGTCTTGCAAGCCGATGAAACCTTCTTTGGAAATACCTTCCTTGAATCCGGGAAAACTTTTGAACTTGCTGTTTTCCACCATTCTGTCCCAATCCCTTGTCCACAAACGATATTCCACAATTTTCACCCCGTTTTGGGTGTGAGTAACCCTTCCGTTGTCCACGCGAATAACTATCGTATTCCATTGCCCGTAAGGATTTACGGTTTTTGGGTCTGCGGGAAGCATATCGTATAAAGAACCCGCAAGATGGCTGTCAATTTTGTTATCGCTCGCGTTTTCGTTGTCCAGAATCTGAACTTCGGGTGCCGAACTGTAAATCTGGCGGCCTTTTTCTTCGCGCACGTTGTAGAAAATTCCCGAATTGGCTTCTTTTTCGGCTTTCCAGTCGATAGACAGTTCAAAGTTTCTGAATTTCTTGGCGAAATAAATTAAGTCTCCCCCAACTCCCTGTCCCGGCCTGGCGTTGGGAGCTTTAAAAACTTTCATGGCATTGTCTTCGATAGTCCAGTTATCGGGAACGCTGTTTCCGTTGTACTGGCGCCATCCGGTAAAATCTTTTCCGTTGAACAAAAGTGTCCAGCCTTGCTTTTCTTCTTTACTCGTCAATTCGTTGACTTTAACACCGCGAGTTGCTCCGCAGGAAACAAGAAAAAGAATCGATAACAGATACATCCAAGTTGTTTTCATTTTCGTAAAATTTTAGTAATTAATTGTTTGTATTTTTTCTGATTTTTATTTCGAATGCCTTTGCAGGATTTGTTTCCAGCAAAATACGTACGTCTTCCTGATTAAAACCATTTTTCAGTAAATCCGGAACTAACTTTTTAAAAAGAGCGGTAAATCCGCGAACTTCGCCCCCGTCGGGCTTCGCCGGATCGTACCAGCCGGCATCGTGCGAGAGTAAAACTTTGTGCAGCAAGTTTTCGTTTTTCAGTTCCTTTATCATACCGATATAATCTGCAATATTATCGTCGCCCAAACCGTCTAAGCTAATCCACGCGCCTTTTTGTGCGGCTTCGATGCGTTTTTGTGAATCTTTTTCCGCCTGAGCGTGCACCCAGATAAAAGCATCGGGCGACACACCTTCTTTTTCCAACACGGCAAGTTGCTCAAACGCAGGAACCGCTGGCCCGGTGTGCGACGAAATAACCAATCCGGTTTTCAGGTGAGTTTTTGCTGCGGCCGATATCAGTTTGGCGTGCATCACCGACAAATTCCCGCCGTTCACCCCAATTTTTATAAATCCCGGCTTAATTCCGGTTCCGTCTATTCCGTTTCCCCACTCTGCTATCCATCTTTCGGCCAATTGATCAGCGCTTTCATCAAACGCGTATCGGGGAATAAATTTGTTATCCACCGCGCCATAAAGTCCGGTGTTAGTAAGAATATTCACGCCCGATAATTTAGATAACTCCTGTAGCAAAAGTACATCGCGTCCCAGGTAATCGGGTGTGCAATCCACAAAAGTGCGGCAACCCGATTCTTTTGCTTCCAGCAGATAAGGCAGCATTTTTTGAACGACTTCTTCCCTGCTCCACCTGTTTGAATTTATGGAATCGGCACCGATAAAATCGACCAAAATATGTTCATGAGTCAAAAATATTCCGGCAGAATCGGATGAAATTGAGCCGTTTACGGTCATAATTCCCATGTTATTCTGAGTGTTGCAGGAAAGAAATAAAGACAAAATAAAACATACAATACTATTGAAAACAAATTTAAACATAACTTGTATGAATTTATGATTTCTATTGACTTACAAATATAAAACAAAAAAAACGGGAAATTACTCCCGTTTGTGAAATATTTCCTCCAACCGTCACTTAATGGTGATGGTGCCCTTCAGCCGATGCCGAAATTTCTATTTCACGAGCTGTAAATGATTCGTTTCCGGCCTCGTCGGAACAATAAATAATAAAATGATAATGTCCTTCTTTAATGGGTTTTCCACCGATTTTCTCCGGAATCGTTATATGATGATGGTGCAGATTGGCGTTCTTTTTTCCTAAAATAGGTTCGTCGCCCAGTTTAATGAAATCGGCTTCCAGCCAGGTTTTTTCGAAGGCAACAGCATCATCTGCTGCACGTGTTGCCGCATTATGGCCGTGGCCGTCAAAAGCTCCGTGAATATTTATCTTGTACGATTTCAACCCCACGGCATCGGTCAACACGGCATCGAAATGAATGTCAGTACCCGGTTTTATTGCTTCTCCTTCGGCCGGAGCTATTAGGTTTATTATCGGTTTTGCGTTGTCTAAAGGCGTTTTTTCACACGATGAAAATGCGATGCCTGCTATCGATAAAACGGCTGCTAATATTACTTTTCTCATTGTTTTAATTGTTTTAATTGTTTATTAATTCTAATGTCTAAAATATAATTATTTGATAATGAGACCCAATATCTCTTCCCTTGCTGTGGAGAGGGATTGAGGGATAGGTCTCAAAACGGAATTTTCAAAATCACCTGCACGTTTCGTCCCGGCTCCGGCACATTCAGTTTCCGGTAAAAACTCAGGTGGTTGTAAAAAGGAGTATCGAAAACGTTCCGAATCTGAAAATCGGTAAAAAACCGAATGTTGTTTATTTTCCAGTTCATACTGCACAGCAAGTTAAAAAGAGAAGCGCCCGGCGTTTTCTCTTCGTTAGTCGAAATGCGGTTTTGCGCAATCACGGCCTGATGCTCCACACTTACCGAATATTGCATCAATGCACCTTTCCCGTGGTCGGAATAGGTGAGGGACGTCAATAAATGAGCGGGCGGCGAAAACGGCAACGGATATCCGTTATCGAGGTTGCGGTTGTAAACATACTCGAAACCGGACGACAGCAAAAGATTTTCCGCAAGCCGGTAAGCGATTTCGGCTTCAACGCCGGTAAAAAACACGCGCGATTGTGTGTATTTGTAAATTTGTCCGGCGTGCGGCAAAACAGACCATTCGCCCGTGGGATTCAGGTAAATAAAATTGGAAAAATACGTGGTAAACTGATTGAGTGAAAAATTCATCCGATTGAGTTTCAACGAATAATCCAGGTCTAATTGCCAACCCGTTTCGGGGTTCAGCTCATTGTTTCCCTTCTCGTGACGAAAGGCGCCGTGATGTACACCGTTTGAAGCCAGTTCATTGGCCGACGGAAAACGGAAACTTCGACCGATATTCACTTTAAAAGTATTTGCACGATTCAAATCGTAAACAAGCCCCACGGCTCCCGACATTGCTCCGAAATTCTTTTTCAAGGCATCGGCACGCTGCGCGTAGAAACGGGCGTCGGCTTCATCGTATCCGCTAAGTTGCAGGTAATCTGCCAGCGTGTTGTCATAAAATCCCTCCACATTCAGCCTTCCCAGGTCGTATCGCAACCCTCCTGTAAGCGCCAAATCAGGATTTATAGTGTACTGAGAAGCGGCAAAAACTCCTGCGGTAATTCGCTCAAAATAGGGCATAAAAAACGAGTACCCTCCCACATTGTTTTGCTGCATTTCGGTTGAAATCCCCACGGTTTTCGTCCATCGAGGAGTTTTGTCGAACACCATCTTCACGTTAGCGGAAACCGTGTTCAGTAAAAAACTCAATTCCATATCGGGATTGGATTCGGGAGCGTTCTGATTGCCGTAGTGTGTGTGAAATTCCGACATTTCGGTACGGCGGTTTTGTTGAAAACCCACATCGAAATGCAGCAATGCGCTGTTAAAATCGATTTTCGTGGTGTTAGAAACTTTGAAATGGTTGGAGGTGCTGTACGGAAATTCAATGTTGAAACGGTTATTGTCGGGGATTAATCGATTCAGATCGGGAATACCGTGCGAACCCGGGAAAAAGCCGTTTTTCGAAAAAATATTCGAAACATGCGTCCACGAATCAGCATTTCCTTTGGAATAATTAACCGAAAAAGAAGCATTTAATTCTCTTCCTGCCGTATTTTTCAACCGCCGGTTGTGAATGGGCATTTTCCAAGTGAGGTAAGTAACCGTATCGGTCGGAACTCGGTAATCAGCAAAGGTTTGAGCAGTCAGCCGTCCGCGAAAAAACCAGTTTTCGTGTTTAACGCTCGTCATTGCCGAAATTCCCAACAAGCTGTTGTTCGATTTTGCAATGAGCGCAATGTCGCCCCACGTCATATTTTCACCAGGGACATCCACCGGCAGCAGTTCAATAACGCCGCCCACGGCATCGGAACCAAAGAAAAGCGACATGGGACCTTTGTGAATCAACACCCTGTCGGCATCGTACTGATCGATGTCCAACCCGTGATCGGCTCCCCATTGTTGGTTTTGTTGAACAATCCCTTTGTCGGAAACAGCAACCCGGTTAAACCCCAGACCGCGAATAACGGGTTTTGATGCTCCCGATCCGATATCCATCGATGAAATTCCCGGCAATTTTGCCAATGAACCCGAAAAACTCGCCGAATTGTTTTTGAGAAAAAAAGATCGGTTAATTGTTTTTGCCGAAATGGCAGAAGGCAGCGTGTTGTTTCCGTTTTTTCCACTCACCACCACTTCGTTCAACGATAAATAAATCGGTTGCAGGTGAAAATGAATCGCGGTATCGGAGTTGAGGTAAATATCTTCAGAAAACGGTTCGTATCCCACGAAACTAATTCGCAATGAATACTTTTGGTCTTTCGGAGAAATGATTTGAAAATTTCCGTCTTTATCGGAAACAGCCGTTATTTCATTTGGTTGCATAATAATTGCCGCTCCGGGCAACGACTCCCGGGTTAAAGCATCACAAACGTATCCTTTAAACGTAACGGGTTGAGAGTATGACAATAAAAAACAAACGGCAAAAGCCGCAACCAAAACAATCTTTTTCATATGAGGGAGCAGGATTTTCAATTGCAGGCGGCACAAAGCCCCTCTACAACCATTGAAACATTGTGGCGAACAAAGCCTTGCGGCAGTTCTATATTCAGTTGTACGTTGTTTTGCAGGCAAAAAACTTCGTCGCACTTGCCGCAATGAAAATGAGAATGTATATCCTCTGCCCGGCATATCTCGCGGGAAACGGCATATTTTGCGGTGTTGTCCTGCAACACAATTTTATGAATTACGCCGGCATCTTCCAGCGTTTTCAGTGTTCGGTAAAACGTAACACGGTCGAATAATCCGGGAAATGAAGCTTTCATTTCATTTTCAGCCAACGCCGTTTCACTTTCGAGCAACTCACTGAGTATAAGTTTTCGGCAACCTGTGCTCTTTAATTTGTGTTCGCGGAGAATATTTTCAACTGTCATAATGCAATATTATTACAAATGCAACAATGATGCAAATGTAATATAGTTTCGTTTAGCAGCAAAAAAGATATAGGACTTTTAAGTTTTTTTGGGAAGGCAGGTAATGTTTTTTAGGAACTAAAGGCAATGGCGAACTATGAATTTTTTAAGGTAAAGGTTAAATAAGTGTGCCGACACCCCGTATCCCGCAATTCGCACCCCGGATTTACTTCGCTCTCTCAATCCACTTATCAGCCAATTCTGTATCGTAACCCAACTGTTTGGCTTTCTCAAAATCGGCTTTGGCGGCGAATTTATCAAACTGGTCTAACCGAACCCGGCCACGCAAGATATAAAAATACGGATTATTCCGTTCTTCGTTTTCAATCGCGTGTAAATCGGCAGCGGCTTTCGAAAAGCGGTCGGTATTCACGTAACATTCGGCACGGTTAAGATAAAAAGTTGAATTTGTTTTGGTTTCGGTAGCAATGATATCGGTATATACTTTCTCGGCTTCCACCCAATTGTCATCGAGCTTATAAAGAAGAGCTTTGCTCAGCTTTGTAAATAAACTGTTAGGATCGATAGCCGAACAGGTGGTAAAGTCAAGTTGAGCATTTTTGGGATCATTTTTTTCCAAAAACAACAACCCGCGCCTGTAATAAGCCTCCACATTAGCAGGTTCCTGCTTGATGATGGCGTTGTAATCCTCCATAGCTTCATCGTATCTTCCCTGTTCCACCAAAAGCGACGCGCGGTTGTGCAGCGCCAGCACCGGATCGGGATTGTTGGCCAGCGAAGCCGTTAACGAAATATAAGCATCATCGGGCAACCTCAGCTGACGTTGTATAATTCCCAGGTTTAAAAGCAGCACGGCATTGCTTTCGTTGGCCGGATCGAGCTTCATGGCGCTTTGCAAGGCGTACATGGCGCTGTCGAGCTGGTTGTTCTCGATAAATTTCGCCGATTTATCTATCCATCCGAAATACGTATTGGATTGCGCCGTTAACGATAAAGCAAAAAATAAAGCAATGAGGCTCAGTAAATATTTCATTTTTATTGTATAATCGAATCAACTAAACAGCAAAATTACTTCATTTTTCGTAACTTTGCCCTCCGATTTTAATTAAAAGAACAAAATATGCTATTGAACATTTTCAGCGCGGCCGACTCAACGGCCGTAAACACAAGTGGAAAAGCTGCCGAAATGGTTAAGGAAGGACGCTTCGAAGACTTAGCGCATCTTGTAATTACCTGGGGAATAGATTTTTTAGGCAAGATTCTGGTAGCATTGTTTCTTTTTTTTATCGGAAAATGGCTCATTGGAAAAATCCGGAAACTGGCCGACAAAATTATGTCGAGAAGACAAATGGATGTGGCATTAAGAGGTTTTCTGAAGAACGTTTTGGACTTTTTTCTGTTCCTGCTCCTCATCATCCTTATCATTAATACCGTTGGGGCACAAACAATTTCCATTGCCGCGCTTATCGGTTCGGCCGGATTGGCAATTGGTTTAGCGGTAAAAGATAACCTGGCTAATTTTGCCGGGGGCGTGATGCTGCTTTTCAACAAACCGTTCAGAAGCGGCGATTATATAGAAGCGCAAAGCCTGGCAGGTACCGTTCAAACCATCGGCATTCTCTACACAACGCTTACCACTCCCGATAACAAAACCGTTTATATCCCCAACGGGCCGCTGTCCACCGGAAACATCGTCAACTACAACACGCAAAATACTCGAAGAGTGGATATTACAATAAATATTGAATATGGAAAGGATGTGGAAACGGTTAAAAAATTACTGCTCGAAATTGCCGGCGCGCATCCGTTGGTTCAGAAAACGCCCGCTCCTTTTGTTCGGATGACCAAAATTAGTGAACCGAACATAGAATTTACGCTTCGGGTTTGGGTGGATAGATCTGATTACTGGACTGTTGCGTACGATTTAAACGAAGAAATCTACACGCAAACCAACGCCAAAAAATTAACGGTTCCCATTCCGGAAATGACGGTTTACGTGGAAAACCCGGCTGGCAAGTAATCTGCTGTATCTTATGAAAAACCAAAAAGCAACGCATATTCAACGTATAGAAGCGTATAACAAGCTGGCGATTACAAGCAAAGAGAAAGCAGAAGTACTTAGAAAGAAACTTTTGGCAAACAGCATTTTCCGGCTGATTGTTTTTTTGATTGCTGCTGTTTTCGCGTATTTCATGCTTACGAAGTCAATTTGGAATGTTGCTGCTTTCTCGGGAACGATGGCTGTTTTTTTGCTCTTGCTGCGCCGCCATGAAAAGTTAGCTAACGAAAAAAAACGCGCCGAAACCGTCCAGAAAATCGCCGAAGACGAGTTGAAAGCCTTCCGGCACGACTTTTCGCCTTTCGACGGAATGGCAGAACGGATAAATCCGGCGCACGATTTCAGTTTCGATTTGGATATTTTTGGCGAAAACTCCATTTTTCAATTGCTCAACCGCACCTGCACTTCGATGGGCAAGGAAACGCTTGCCGATATGTTGGAAAATCCGCTGACCGATGATGAGGAAATCGGTAAGCGTCAGCAGGCGGTGAAGGAGTTGGCCAAGAAAGAAGATTTTTGTCTGCAATACAGAATCATCGGGATGCTGTCGGACGATAAATCGCTCGACGAAAATGCCGTCAGAAAACTGGGCGAAGCCCAAAAACTGTTTCGCACACCGCGGTTTTGGTGGGCAGCCGTCGTAGTTGTTCCGGCGCTGTATGTTTTGCTGATCGGATTGACGATTGCGGGAATAATTTCGGGTGCGGAAATCACGTTGCTTTATATCGTTATGCTGGCTTTTTCGTCGGTTCCGATGAAAAAGGTGAAACGTATTTGGCAACTGTTTGAGAAAAAAGTGAAGTTGCTTGAATCGTATGCCGACTTGTTGCGGCTGATTGAAACCGAAAATGCTGAAAGTTCGTTGTTGAAGTTGCTGCAACAATCGGCGAAAAGCAAGGAAACAAGCGCATCGGCAGCCATAAAACAGTTGGCGCAATACAGCCGGAATTTGGGTTTATCGTTTGCCGTTCCGGTATTTCTGATTCTGAATCCGTTTTTCTTGTGGAACGTGCTTTACGCGTTAAAAATAGAGAAGTGGATGGAGCAACACGCGTCGGAAATTAACACATGGTTTTCGGCATTGGCTGAGGTTGACGCGCTGATTTCGCTGGGCACTTTCGCGGTAAACAATCCCGACTGCTCCTACCCCACGTTCGAAAAAACGGGCTGTTTCAATGCCATCGGGTTGAGGCATCCGCTCATTCCGCGTCAAAAATGCGTGTGCAACAATATCGAAATTTCACAAACTCCGTTTTTTATGATTGTTACCGGAGCCAATATGGCTGGCAAAAGCACCTATTTGCGCACGGTGGGCGTGAATCACGTTTTTGCCGGAATCGGGTTGCCGGTTTGTGCCGAACAAATGAGCTATCGCCCGGAACAATTGTTGACCAATTTACGCACCGCCGACTCGCTGGTGAACAGCGAATCGTATTTCTTTGCCGAACTTAAACGGTTGAAAATGATTATCGAGCGGTTGAAATCGAACAACGGAGGCGTGTTTATCGTTTTAGACGAAATTCTGAAAGGCACCAATTCCGTGGACAAGCAAAAAGGCTCATTTCAACTGATGCGCCGGTTGGTAAAGTTGGGCGGAAACGGCATTATCGCCACGCACGACCTCACTTTAGGCAGTCTCGAAAACGAATTTCCCGAAGCCATCAAAAATTTTCATTTCGATGCCAACATAGAAAACGACGTGCTTTCGTTTGATTATAAACTGCAACGCGGTATCGCTCAAACCATGAACGCGAGCTTTTTAATGAAGAATATGGGCATTGTTGAATAACAAAAACTATAACTTTTACTGCCGAAGTGGCTTGTAGTGGCTCCGGCAGTAAAGGTCACTTTATTTCTTCCATTTGTTCATCCAGCCAGAGCGAAAGCTCTTCTTTGGTTTTTCCGGTTTTTTCCTGCAACCGCCCCAATAGTTCGTCTTCTTTGCCATCCACATACAGCAAATCATCGTCCGTTAAATCGGCCCATTGTTGCTTTGCTTTACCTTTTAGCTGATTCCATCTGCCTTTCCACGTTAATTCTGACATAATTTTGTTTTTTAGATTTCTAAAGTTAAACAAAGCAGCTTTAAGGATTGTTCGATGGAAAAATGCGAGCCGGAACTCGCATCATCCCGGTTAAAATTCGGAGTTGAAATGGAATTTTTGCTTTTCAGGTTACATGAGTTCTGTCAATTAAAAAAACTCCAGAGGGCTTTTTATTTTTGATTTGGAAATATCGGTTATATGAGTGTAAATCTCTGTTGTTTTTATGGATGAATGGCCCAGTAATTGCTGACTTTATCTAATTGCGTTTCCAATTTCAAGAAAATGAGTCGCAAATCTATGTAGGAGCAAGTGTGGCGTAACCCTTTTTTTTATTCCGGCTTTACGCGCTGCTTCTTTCACAATATTTTGCACACTTCTTTCAGAATACACTCCACCTGACTGCCCTTCAATCAGATAAATTTCCGGTTTAAACTCTTTAACGTACACCCGCAATTCATCCAGTAATTGCATGGAGAGCATGACAACCCTATCTTTGTTCCCCTTGGCGTTACGTATATGAATAATCATATTGCTTGAATCAATGTCAGTAATTTTCAGATTCAGTAATTCATTTAACCGCAAACCACAACCATACAGAAGTTTGAGAATACATCTATGTTTTAGATTAGTTACAGTGGCAATCATTCTCTTCACTTCATCCAAGTTTAAATACTTTGGTAAGACGTGCTTTGTTCGAGAAGGATACAAATGCTTAAGTGTTAGTTTTATTCCGAAAACTGATTGATAAAACTTATCGATGGATGCAACAATCATTCGCTGATGTGAATGACTGATTTTATGTTTTTCAATTTTCCAAAATACATATTTTTCAATTTCCATATTTCCTAATTCCGTTGGATTTCCGAACTTTTTCTCAGCAATCTTTAAAAAGCTTCTCACGGCACTTTTATAGTTTTCTATGGAGTTTTTGCTGTATCGCTGAAGAACGAGTTTTCTTTCAAATTCCGATAGTAAATGTTCGATGTTCATAGTATAAATATTTTTTGCAAATATAATAAAACATTCGTAAATGCAATAAAAATTATAAAAGTTTAATGATTTTATATAATTGATTTATAGACAAATAAACGAATTATTAAGAAAATAACAGTGAGTAATTGACGAACGTTATAAATTTTGTATTGACGAATGTTGTATCTTTATTGCGTAAATTATACG
>CAKTUP010000005.1 GCA_934621705.1 uncultured Petrimonas sp. | reverse complement strand
ACGGCAAGAACGCTTCGGACAACCGCAAGAACGCTTCGGACAACCGCAAGAATGCTTTCGATGACGGCAAGAACGCTTCGGACAACCGCAAGAACGCTTCGGACAACCGCAAGAACGCTTTTGATGATGGCAAGAACGCTTCGGATAACCGCAAGAACGCTTCGGAAGATGACAAGAACGCTTCGGATGACGGCAAGAGCGGTTCTAAGAAGGCACAAGTTACAACCTTGCGCCGGCAGGGGAAAATATTAAATCACCCTTTCATCATTGCAATGCTACCGTAGAGTTTGCTCTCAATTGAGCCAATGTACGAGTGAGCGTATATGTCCACCTAGATTGATAACTAAATGCAATTCTTCTCGCATCCGGCGTATTGCCTTGCAACTCCAACCTGTATTTACCCCGTTGATATACTTCAAACGATATGACTCCCGTAGCCGTTGCGCTACCGGCACCGCGAGGCACCAAATTTGAGGCGTTACCATAGTAAATATTTCCCCAAATAATAATCCGGCTCAGAGTAGAAAGATTTATCGGGTTCCCGCTACTTAAAGCGCCGAATGTGGTGGTAGCTGTATATATCTCGTAAACATTTCCGGTTATATGCGCTTCGTAAGTTAACGTTACGGGAGTAGTTGCGTTTATTCCGCTCACGGGAAATGTATATTCGTAAACGCCGTTTGCAGTTACAGAGATGTTCCCTGTGCTCGCCGTAACGATACCGTCTTGCGGCACCGGTGTATTGTTAGGAACGGTCGTTCCGTTTCCGTAGGTGATAGCCCCTTTTATGGTTGAATGCGTGTGCGTGAGCGTTATTTTATTGGGCGGTGTTGTAGCGGCAAGGCTGCTTTGACTTACATCGGCCGAATAAATTCTTGACACCACATCACTTATTTTACGCGTAAAAGTAATTCGGTCGGTAGAGATTGCGTTAAATGTGGCTGGATAACTCCACCGGTACTTCCCGTCGGCCGACATAGATATAAAACCTTGCCGTGCTTTTAAATTGGCTCTCTGGGCATAAGGCACCGGCGTTTCAACACTGCCCGATGCAATATCGCGATAAGCAATGGTTCCATCCAAAAAGTTCATATTATATGCCACCCTGCCTTCGTTGAAACGGTCGGCATTCAGGCGGATCACTTCTCGGTTCGCGCTTAAAGTGATTTTAAACGGAACTGTTTTTAACCCTTTGGAAGTTGCCGTATAGATGTAATAGATTTGTCCGTTTTCCACTACCATTTGCAAACTGTCGTTGGCGGGGTATAATCCTTGCGTTGCTATTTTTACTTCTACAGGCATAAGGTCTGTAGGATAATCAGCAGGAATGGTAAATTTTAACAGGGCGTTTGCATCTTGAGCCGGAGAAACCACGCCGGGATCGGTTCCGTTAATGGTTATAGGGCTAAAGGAATAGGCCGGGCGTAACAAAAGGCGTATGGTTCGGGTAAGGTCGCCTTTCGTAACTTGAATATGCGCGGTACGGTGCGATCCATCTGCCGGTATATTATGTATGTTGGCTGTAATGTTTCCGGTTGCGGGATTCCAGATAAAGGCGTCTTTCACCAAAGGATTGGCCGGATCGTCTTCTATGAGAGTAACCGTTACGCTTGAATTGTCTATTGTTGTAGGCGAGGTTTGGACATTGGGAAAATAATGGGCCCACGTATCCAATGTTGCTCCGTTTTGGGTGAAAACAATCAGTGTTTTTTCCACTTCCAATTTTGCAACACCATCGGTTATAATCGGATACTTTTCAATCGTAACATCGAGCGAGGTATTGTTAGCCGCTGCATTATCCATCGCTTGCTGTTCTGTTGCATACCCCGGGCGCAGCACTTTATTGATGGTTAGTTTGTACCAATAATTGCGTTCAATATCGTATCGTTTTTTTTGAGAATCAATGATGTCTATTTTATAATATGAATCCAAGGCATTATATTTACCACGTAAGATAACGTAGGTATAATTGTTGGTTGTTACGGCAGCGTTTTTTCGTTCAAAAACGAACTCCGCGTTTGCTATGGCTGTTGTTCCAAAAGATTTATAGCCGCCGTTTACATCAAATGCAACACCGGCGGGCTCCGTTATCGCGTGCTCCGCGAACATATATGCTCCGGCATTTGGGTTAAAAGGCGCTATTGTGCCGATGGTTGGCATATTGCGCACGGCAAATGTTCCTTCTGTAAAATTTTGGGTCTCGAGGCCTCCGCTCTGTACTACCGTAATTTTTGCCATATTGCGAATGAGTTGCACGGTTCTGCCATCAAAAGAAGTGGCGGTGATTCCGTTTGCCAATTCCATCCGAGACCACATATATAATTCATTGCCTTTTAGCGCGGCTACAATTTCGCGTTCATCTTTTTGTTTAGCAACTTCATCATCGAAACCCGACCAATTATAATTCGCAATAAAATGAATGATGCGTTTGGCTTTATTAGCGGGCAATGTTGCCGAAAATGTCCCATTGGTAGCGTTTGACGGGGATACGGTTGCCTGAACCCTTTCAATGAAATTGCCTTTTTCATCGAAAACCAATAAAAACAGGTTATTAAGGGTATTTTCGTCTGTTAACGATTGCCGAGTAGCCACCTTGAAGGCAGGGATGTTTACAGCAAATGTAACCTTCACGGTTTCTGAACCATTCTCCATATCCTGATACAGATCATACTCATCAGCACAACCTGAAAGGAAGAGAATAGAAGCAAACAGCCCGAATATGTATTTTTTCATTTGATGGTTGTTTTATTACTTAAGTTATCAACTTTATAATCTTTATCAATTCTTTACATCCCTCACACAACGCGTATATGCATTATATTGCGTCCCCCCTGTTCCGCCTTTCATTTCATAAGCGCCATCGTCTCCTTTTGCATCCCAATACCATTTTCCGGTCATAATGGCTTTTACTGCACTGGTTGGAGTGTTTTGTAATTGGTCAATTAGCGCAATCTCAGCAGCCGTAGGCAAACGAAAATCTTCGTAGCGCACGGTTTGTCCGTTAATTTCAGTTTCCTCCCAATAATTTGCGCATTGCGATTGTGCCGATCCAAAATCCATCGGAAAGGTTGCCCCTAATTGTGAAGCCAACATAAACGAAGGAGAAACCAAATTATTTACTTCATATGAAGCTACCGTGTAACCGGTGGTAGGATCAATCGGCGGAAACCCGATGCGGGCTATTCCACTCGGTATGGATGACGTGGCTATATACAACGCGTGATTGGGTAGGGTAGTCCCTGGTTGACTGGAATTGGTACCCGTATAATTTGTGATATAATTGGCCGGTAGCTGCTGAATGGTAACTGTTTGATTAAGCGTAGATATACCATTTGATATGGTAAACGAGATATCCTTGGGCACATTGTTACCGGGAATGGCGCTTGTAACGGTTATTTTTCCGGAAGAAGGATAATCGATATATACTCGCACGCTTCTGTCTGAGGCCACGGTGGGCGTTCCCGTTGCCACGGCTCCATTGGGATAATACTGGGTTTCTGGATTACCGCTTGTGTTGGTGAACGTATAACTTGCTCTTATATTAGAAACCGTAATGGGGAGTTTTGAAGAAGAGTAAGATAGCACGGTGTGGTCTTTGTTATTCACTCTTGAATTTAGGGGGTCGGCCACCAAATAATGCTGGGCAGTAATGCTTACATCCACTTCGCTTGTCGTCCAATCTTTAATTACATAATTTCCCGACACTGGTAAAGGGTTATCCTGTGTTCCACCTAACTGGTTAATGACCACTTGTATGTCATACAAATGATTGCGGTCTAACCGATAGAATTTTTTCTCGTTCTCGTCTTGCGGGCCATCGGGCCGTTGAAAATTAACCGGAATACGATAATAAAAATACGTAAATTCACTGGTTGGCGGAGGCGCCATACCGGGTGTCTTTGGCCCTACGTATAACGGAACACGCAACAGAAGGTACGTTTCATCGTCTTTATTTCCGCTCTGGCTCCAATCGCTCCAATCGTTAGCGTAAGAATAGATAGGATATGGAGTTGTGATACCAATGAAATTAGGCTTTCCAGGCCGCAACAAGTTTGCTACTCTGTAATCGAGATCGCTGGTTAAACCGGATTTAATAGCGCCGCCTTGCAAAAGCGCTCCTTGTTCGTTGTAATTTTTCACCGAAACGAGCGGAGTGGCGCCGGTAGTGCCGTCTATACCCTCATCGTGATCGGCAATTCCGTTGCCGTTGTAATCCAATAGTTCGTCAATGGCGGGGCCTTTTATAATACGCACCCTAATTTTAGCCGCTGCACGCCGCATATCCACCGTTCCCAAATCGGGCGAATCCAAAGAAATGCGTTTATTTAGAATCGACCCGTCCATAACCAATTCGTTTACGGGATTTATTCTATTTGTAGTATGGAAAGGTGTAGTAATTGCCATTTCACGCAACTCAGGTAATGTCAATCCTGTCATAGATGCACTGGAAGGCCCATTAACAACAATATAAATGTCATAACTTTCCGTACCATCAAATAAGGATTCCCGGACAATGGGTATGGAAATGATGGCTTTTGGGGTATTATTCGCATCATATGATACAGATACATCCTGAGGATGCCATATCTGCGTTTCGCCTTGATAGAAAAAAATATCTACGCGGTTGATTTTATTTTCGTTATAGGGTTGTATAGGATTACCCAAGTTATCTACCAAACCGGGGTAATAATAATCATCATCACCCGGTTCTGTTGCCCTGGTAACACCATATCCGGCACTTCTAGTTGCAGCCGGTTGATTTGACGTAACGACAAGTTTCAACAAAAATTGGTGGTTTCCCAACTTATTGCAATCGGTTAAGTTTTCTTCTATACAAGATGCGAAAAAGAAAACAGAACCTAATAGAAATATGTAAATAAACTGTTTCATATTATTGAGCCGATTGAATAATTACAAACCTGTTTCCTTGCCCTATTCCTTTGGGGCCATTCACCAATGTTCCCCCCTCAATATACGTATCGGGATCAACTTCTACGCCGTTTATCATCAGATAAAATTCTGTAGTGTGCACTGTAGTAGTAGGCGGTTTCAATGCCACTATTTTGATTTGATAATCGATACCTGAAGTGCCGGTAGTAGGCGAACCCGGTTCAAACGCAAATTCGAGCCCGTTGGTAAGCGTTGCTTTCCAAATTCCTCCTATGGGATGTAACAAGTTGAAAGTAAATGTTGCCACATCATATACCGCACCGGATTCTGCATTATAGGGTTGTTTTACAACCGGCGGTTCGGGATTCCAAGTTGGGAGATATTCCATCTCGGTATAAGGGCGGAATTCTTTTTTGGATGAAATAAGTTCCCAAGGAAGAATATTGAGTGAAACATTTAATTCCTTAGGCTTTATTTCCACATCAAATTTATAATGATCGTTCCGTATGATACTGTAATTGGGTGACGTACCGGCAACTTGCCCGGTGGCGAATGCCAAATAATCGCCCGTTTTGGGGCTGTTTGACACGATGGGCAATAGATAATCACGCCCAAAATCTGTTGAGATTTTAATGTAATTCAGATTTTGAGGATTCGTTCCCCACGTAGGTTGTGTTGTGAAATTCACTTCGGGAGTATAAAAACGCCACAAATTGGGCTGATTGGTTGCATCGGGCCTGTAAAACGCGTTGTCGGTTGTTCTTAATGTCATTCCGGCATTATCGGAGCGTTTTACAAAAGAGAATTGGTTTACTCCGTTCACAAGCTCCACATTCGTTACATTATCTTTGTATTCGCCCGATATGTTTATTTCCACTTTTGCTATGGTACGTATTAGTTCTACTCTTGTATTGCCATCGGGCAAGAATTGGACAGGGTCTGCCTCTGTGCCGCCTTTGGGTATGAGTTGATTGGTATAAACCCTGCTCATTGGGAAATAATAGGGGTCTGTAGCGTTTAAGCCGTGAACGTAAGGGAAATTATTCAATGATTGCAGAAACGCTTCTAAATTGGCTCTTGACATGACTTTGAATTCGGCTTCGGTTTTTGCTGTATTGGCAATAAAAAAGAAATCGCCTCTTCCAACTTCTAATTTAAACGTGAATGTTCCGGAGATGCCATTGGTTGTATATTCATAGTACTCTCCCAACTTTTTATTACTGCTTGTTTGAAAAACAATTACAGCGATATTTTTCACGTAATCTTCTAAATCGGTTTCGTCTTGGTTCAACGAGGGAGCATTGCCCTGCGAACGCAACGAAACATTCAAAAATACGGGGCTGCTATTTACTTCTTCAGTCAATACATCTTGTTGTGCGCAAGATGTTGCCAAGATAGAAAACAGTAACGCCAAATTAACTGTAATAATGTATAATGTTTTGTTCATATAACAAATACGTTAATGATTCTCGTTACGGAAATATAACTTCTCTTTTCACCACGTTCCAATCGTTTACAATGACTTGCCACAACACATAGGTTTCCGGATTATCTTCATCTGGAGCGAATACGATAATTATATTGAAATCGTGATCGCAAGCTAAATTATAGGGAGGTTCGCCAAATTGGCCTTTGTACAAAAGAAGGTCATCCACTAAGTTTACATCATACACTACTTTCCCTGTAGTTGTATTGGTAATAGTAAACCATGTGTCGCGCCCTTCGGCAAGTTTCATTGTTATGTAATCGGCACGAAGAACGTCTCCCTCTTTACGAACGTCGGTAATATATTCAAACCTGTTATCGGCAACAAAATCGCCGTTAAAATCATATTTACTGTTATTATCGGTCAATGTAATCTTATACTCATCATTTACCGATAATCCTTTAATCTTAAAATTCAATCTATTGGTGAGTTCTTGCATATTGAATGATACCAAATCGAAAATACTACCTAAATTGGTTCTATCTTCAATGGTAAGCGGCCCCGATTCACCAACGTAAAGTTGCTTGGGCTTATTGGTTGCTTGTGAAGCTGCTCGTTTCAAAGAAACAATCATTTCTTGTTTTGTTGTTCTTCCTTGTTCGAATGCCGAAAAGTTGTAACCGCTTAAATCATCTCCTCCCCATGCCACAAATGTAAATGTGCCAATTTTATAGAAAGGCGTTTCTAATAAATAATCGGAAGAAAGGACAATGTTGCCGGCAGAAAATTCTTCAACCAATATGCCGTTTTGGGCAAATGCAAATACGCGCACTTGTTTAATGTCAGAAGGATAATATGGAGATTGTTCGCACGGTGTTTGTCTGTAAAATTGAAAATTAACACCCTGCGGACAATCACTCAAATCATCATAAATAAAATCGTTACAGTTTGAGAATGATAGTATCATTGCTAAACTTATTGCCAACATTATAACGTGATTCTTTTGCATTGCCTCTTGTTTTATTTATAAAAATAGAAAATAAAAAATCAAGCGGAAGCGGGAAAGCTCCCGCTTGATTGGTAAAAGTTACATTTTTTGTTATTGAAGAATAATACCGCCTCTTTGAACCAAGTTCCAAGGAAGAACCACGGCTTCGACGCGCATGTACGTTTCGGTAGGTTCAATGTTTGGATCGTCTGGATCGGGGAAGTTGGGGCTATCGGGATCTTCTTTCGGCAAGTTCGGGTCGTTGGGGTCAGATGAATCCCAAGGGAAACCTATTTTTGCAAACCCTACAATATCTAACATATACGCGTTGTTACGACGTGTATCGGCATTTACAACTACTTTAGCATCTGTATCCAACGTTTGTTTGTTCCACAATGCACGGTAACCGCATTTCCCATCTTTGTAGGTATAGGCGAATTGTCCGGGATTAAATGTGCTGGATGCAGCGGCGTCAGGGGTTTCATATAAAATACCATCGTCGATACCCATATAATATGTTGTTCCTTTTTTTGCTGCACCCCAAGCAATTTGATGTAAATCATATACCAAATAACCTTCAGTTCCATCGGTCGATGTGGCTACAATCCAAGTACCGCTTCCAACAGGGTCTTCTTTGTAATAACGTCCTGTTCCGGTTTTAGCTACAAAATTCTTAGCTGTGCCGTTCACTGCCATAATGGTTTCGGGAGTATAGTATCCATACACTTTCGCGTAGGCGAAACGATAAAAACCTTGTTCTTCAACAGCTCCTCCCAAAGTAAAGTTTGATAAAGTGCCGCTGTTTTCCATAAAATAGAAAACCTTGGTAGCATCTGAAGCAACATCAGCGCCGGCTGCATTTACCTCTTTTGCCGTTGAAACATCGGCAGGAACACCTGTAATACCCAAGCGAACCAAACCTGCTGCGTAGGCTGTCGCGGCATCTTGTGTAGGAACTACGGCATCAATAGCAGAAACATAATCGGTATATTCATTGTTGTCAGCATCGGTCATAGTTCTTAAACCGGCGTTGTCGCGGAACAAGAATGTTCTGGTAGCGCCATTTACAGCAGCAAAAGTAACATCAGTTACTTCAGCTATTTTAGTAGCTCCTTGCATAACGTCTCCACTATAATTAGCTGCTTGGCGTACAATTCCTTTTGCCACAACTCTTTCTACTTCAATTCCGGTAAAAACATTTTGTGTTATTCCGGTTCCAGTTAAGTTCTGATCTCTTGTGATATTCGGCAAAATGTTGCCGGGAAAACCTTTAGAGGTCATGGTGAAATTAGGCGTAATTAATCCGGAAAGAGTGCCGGAATATACGGTTGTAGCGGTTGCTGTAGCTGCACCCGGCATAACGCTGTTAGCGTTGAAAATTAATGCCATTGTGTGTTGTCCGGGGTTTGTAGCCCAAGGAGCTGTTTTATAAATGCCAGTTTCAGGCCAAAAAGTTCCATCAACAGATCCCGCAGCCGCAGGACTCCATGTTGCATTTCCAGCGGTAGAAATCATCTGCAAGGTAGCCAGCGCTTGTTCAGCGGTTGTTCCTGCATTATCTCCCTGGCTATCCGTCAACGCTCTTGCTTGGGCATTAGCCGGAGGAATCACTTTTTTCAAAGAAACGCTGATACTGGCGAAGGTGTTACCTTTGGGATCCAATTCGGGAGTATCTCCGTTGTTACAAGCTGTCAATCCCAATCCCAGGACGACGGCTCCCATTAAAAATAATTTACTTAGTTTCATACTTGTCGTAATTTAAAAATGAATAATTTGGTTTAGTTAGTTATAAGTTGTCAGTTGTCAGTTGCGGGGTGGAGGGTGTTAAACATCCAGCATCCAGCATCCAGCATCCAACTTTATTTGTAATTATCAATTAGCCATTGTTTTTTCCAATTCCTGTAAATTATGTTGTGCATCGGCATCGTCAAGAACCGCTGCTTTTTCAAAATACCCCTTGGCTTTTTCGTATTCGCCCATTCTGGCGTAAGCCACGCCCAGGTTGTTCCACACGCGCGGGTGGGTTTCTATTTTGTTGAGCCGGTCAATGGCTGCCTGATTGTTGCCTCCTTCAATATCGGCTGCTGCCGAGTTTAGAATGGCAATAGGTTCGTTGGGATACAGGCGCGTGGCGATATCAAATACTTCCTTGAATTCTTTGCTGTCGTCGGGATAGGTTTGGGCCACCAGGTACATTTCGTTTAAACTCAACAGTTTGGGGTTGGTGCGGATAATTTGTTTGGCTTCTTCCACGTTGAAAGCTCTTGCCACGTAGGATACGGTGTATTCCGTACGGCGCACCTGAGAAAAATAGTCACGCAACAGCGTTTGCCAGGTAACACCGCCCGATAGTTTTTTCAGTTCAGGGTCGCGTGCATCAAGATTTGCCACGTTATCAATGATGTGAAGGATTTCGGCTTTGTCGGCTATATTCGATGCGGCAATTACCTCGCGGGTTTTAATCCAGTCTTCGCCGTATCCGCTCACTTTCATTCGGTTACGCGGCACGTTGTGTTTATTGCTCAGGTAATCGGCAAATGCGTTGGCGCGGCGTTCAGAAAGCGCTTTGTTGTATACCACGCTTGCTTCGGGCGACGCGTATCCCACAATATCGAAATCGCTAACCGATAAATCGTTGCTGCTTACCAACTCGCTCACAATCCTGTCGGCTTCGGCCAAGATGGCAGCGTTGTTCATATAGCTGGTTTCGAGGTTATGCTTATCTACCCTGAAGTTAAGCGTTGCCGTGTATTTATCGGCGCGTGCTTTCACGGGTTCCACATCGGGAACAATATACGTGAGTTTATACGTGGGCACATATTCCATCGGAAGAATACGGTTTGCCACCAGCACATCGCCAAGATTTTCGCGGCAATCCACACAACCTTTCACACTCTCTTTCACAGTAAGCGATGCGCTACTCATCCAGTTCTCAAACGGAACTGCCGCACTGTAATTCACCACTTGCGCCGATTTGTTTTTTCGGGTTACGGTTGCTTGAGGCGCCGGATCAAAATCAGGCGCATTGCCCAACACGATGTTACGCTCCAACACTTTTCCCCTGCGTTTTCCGGTAACAAAAACAGGAGGAAGCTCCATACTTTCGGAACTTTCGTTGGATGTGATAACAGGTGTAAGAATCAGCATATCGTTGGTATTTATCTTCAAGGCATCCAACAGAATATCCATATAAACGGATACTTGACCACCTTCTTTCACTCCGGTTTGATTTTCGAATTTCACATTATTAATATAGCGTGATTGCGCGAAAGTACCGGAAATTGCCAATGCACATGCCGCTATAAAATATACTATTCTTGTTTTCATTGTTTGTTTACTTAAAAAAATAGATTAATGATACGGCAGCTTTAGTAACTCCCCAGTAGTTGTAATCGCCTTCGTCGAGCTTGGTTCCACAAGTGGTGCAGGGGAATTTATCGTAATGAATGCGGGCAAAACCGCCCCCCAGACTTGCTTCAAAATTCCATCGGGGACTTAATACCCATTGATAACCGTAGCTTAGCCCTGCTCCGTAAAGATAACCCTCGTAACGATGATCCTTAAACTTCTCCAACCGTCCTACAGGAATATCCCAGTTGCCAATATTGAATTGTGCACCATGACCGTGAAGGCCGATGAAATGCCCATTAAACACGTCGCAGAACCAATAGCGTAATTCGGGCTGCGCTAACCAGTGCTTAGCTTTTTTGTTATCGGAAAATTCCCAAAGGTTAAAACCACCTCCGGCTTCCAAGGTAAATTTCTTACCCAAGGCAAACTCCAGCGCCGCATTGGGTGATGCTGCCGCTCCCCAATATCCCAAATTGGTTTTCACTGCTACTTTTTGCGCGTAAACAGAAGAAAGGATACAAGTGGATAGTAACAAATAAATGATAAAAAACCGATGAATTTTATACATATAATGATCTATTTATTATCTTTTGTAGAGTGTAAGCTGTTATTTTTGTACAAAAGTATTGACGAAACCTACAAATTATCCAAATCTTTAGATATATTTGCGGAAGTGTGGAAAATATCCACAAGATATAGGTTTTGCTTATAAAGTACAAAAATAATCTATTAAAGTACAATTCTCTAAGAAAAAGGAGACAAAATAGTAAAAAAAAAGGACATTAAATTGTTAAATATCTCCTAGCAAGGCTTTAAATTGAAAGATTGGCACGGTAAATCCCACCTTTCTCTGCGGGAAATGTTCTTCAAAGGAGTAGAAACACGGTATGCTACTTATGGCTGGGATAACGGTACTTTGTGCCTTAGAAACTGTTTTGAATTTTACGAACAGATATTTTTATTTTCATTTTGCACTCCACAAGTTTTCGGGTTGATCCAGAAATTGTCCGTACCACAAATCTGTGAATAATACCCGGATATATTCGGGAGAAAGGCAAACCAACAAAGCAAAATCCTGTATGGGTTTTCTTAAGTGCTTATAAGTAAATGCTTAGAGTTTTTTTTTATGATTATCGTATTTTCTTCCCTAAATTGGAATTTTCCGGAAAAAGATGAATCGGTGCTACGGAGCTTAAAAATGTGGTGGTATGATTGACTACAAATGAATTGCTGCTACGCAGCTTAATGGTAACTGATAGGTGCAGCGCACCTTTTTATTGGTAGCAAATTTCGAATATACCCCAAAAACAAAGTGCGTGGCACCGTTTCAAAACAATTAGGTACAATAACAGATATTCATTTTTTAATTTTCTTTCCGGCATTGCCCCCAATTGAAATTGGGGGTTATACAAAAAAACTTCTATGAAGTTCAATAGTGAATAAGAACACAAATTAACTCACACTAACACCCAACATTTTAGCTTCGGTAACGTTAAAAGAATAACAAGTTGTTTGTAATGGTTAAATTGCAATTCCCGACAACTTCGGCGTGTGATTCCCGGAAATTATGTTTACCTTTAGCATCAACGAAAAAAAAATAAAATTATGGTCCATTCAAATTCAAAGTCTGTCAAAACCCTTCAAATTAACGGCAACCAATACAATTACAGCTCGTTAAAAGATTTGCCCGGCGGTTCGGTTGAGCACCTGCCCTTCAGCATTCGCATCCTGCTGGAAAACGTGTTGCGAAACTACGACGGTTTCAGTATTACCGACGAACATATCCAAACATTGGTAAACTGGTCGCCACGGCCGGTGGATAAAGATATTCCGTTTAAACCGGCGCGCATCCTGATGCAGGATTTCACCGGTGTTCCTGCCGTGGTGGATATGGCTTCGCTGCGCGCAGAATACGTGCGCCACGGAAAAGATGGACAGAAAATAAATCCGGCCATTCCGGTGGATTTGGTTATCGACCACTCGGTGCAGGTGGATTATTACGGAACCGATTATTCCTACAACAAAAACGTGGAGCTGGAATACGAACGAAACAAAGAGCGATACGAACTGCTGAAATGGGCACAAAAGGGATTAAAAAATTTCACCGTGGTGCCGCCCGGGATGGGAATCTGTCATCAGGTGAACTTGGAATACTTGGCTCAGGGAATTACAAAACGCGACGGATGGCTGTTTCCCGATACGCTGGTGGGAACCGATTCGCACACGCCCATGGTAAACGGAATCGGCGTTATCGGCTGGGGCGTGGGCGGCATTGAAGCCGAAGCGGCGATGCTGGGTCAACCCATTTTCTTCACTTGTCCCGAAGTTATCGGACTAAGACTCACCGGCAATATTCCTGCTGCCTGCACGGCTACCGATATGGTATTGTCCATCACGAAAGTGCTGCGCGAAAAAGGCGTGGTGGGAAAATTCGTGGAAGTTTTTGGCGACGGACTGGATAACCTTACGGTTACCGATCGCGCTACCATCGCCAATATGTCGCCCGAATTCGGATGCACCGTAACCTATTTCCCCATCGACAACCGTACGTTGGAATACATGCACGTTACCAACCGTTCGCCGGAGCAGATCAGCATCGTAGAGAAATATTGCAAGGAAAACCTGTTGTGGAGAACGGGCAACGAAGAAATCACCTATTCATCGGTGCTGGAATTCGATCTATCTACGTTGGAGCCAACGGTTTCGGGGCCAAAACGCCCGCAAGACAAAATTCTGGTGAAAGACCTGGGAAACAAGTTCTCCGAATTGCTCGAAAAAGAACACAGCCGCATATACCAGCCGCCCACGCAGCGTTCGGAATCGGCGTGGCTGGCCGACGGCGGTTCGGGCACGGAGTTTACCTTCGGCAAAGTGCCCGTTGACAGTATTTCGCCGCATCAGGTTACAGCCGATTCGCTGCAATCGGTTCGCATCAAACACAAGAACAAAGAACTGATTCTCAGCGATGGAAGTATTGTTATTGCGGCCATTACCAGTTGCACCAACACTTCCAATCCGGCCGTGATGATTGGCGCGGGTTTACTGGCGCGAAACGCCGTGGAGAAAGGATTACGCACCAAATCGTGGGTAAAAACTTCGCTGGCGCCGGGATCGAAAGTGGTAACGCAATACCTGGAACGCGCCGGGCTGAATGAATATTTAGACGCGCTTCGGTTCCACACCGTGGGTTACGGCTGCACATCGTGCATCGGCAACTCCGGCCCGCTGCCGCCGCAAATTGCCGAAGCGGTGGAAAAAGGCGAACTGGTGGTGGCATCGGTGTTGTCGGGTAACCGCAATTTCGAAGCGCGCGTTCATCCGCAGGTGAAAATGAATTTCCTGATGTCGCCCTTGCTGGTAGTAGCTTACGCGCTGGTGGGACGTGTCGATATCAACCTGCTGGAAGAACCGCTGGATTACGACCCGAACGGAAACCCGGTGTACCTGGCAGATATCTGGCCAAGCCGCGAAGAAATCGTTAAAACCATTAACGAATGCGTGAAGCAAGGCGATTTTCAGGAAATATACGATGTTATTTTCGAAGGTTCGGAAGACTGGCAGGAATTGGAAGTGAATCTCGATGAAAATTTCGAATGGAACTGCGAATCGACGTACATCAAAGAAGCGCCTTTCTTCGAAAATCTCAAAGCAAACCCCGATCCGGTAACGGATATCAAAAACGCGCGCGTACTGCTATATTTGGGCGATTCGGTAACTACCGACCACATTTCGCCGGCCGGTTCGTTTCGCGAAGATAGCGCAGCGGGACAATATTTAATAGCTCAGGGGGTGGAAAAACCGGATTTTAACTCTTACGGTTCGCGCCGCGGAAACCATGAGGTGATGATGCGCGGCACTTTTGCCAACGTGCGAATCAGAAACAAGATAGCCGACAGAGAAGGCGGTTTCAGCAAGTACTTTCCTGCAAACGAAGTGAAAACCGTTTACGAAACGGCTATGGCTTATCAGCAAGACAACACGCCGCTGATTGTTTTGGCGGGAAAAGAATACGGCTCGGGTTCGTCGCGCGACTGGGCGGCCAAAGGCGCATTTCTGCTGGGAATAAAAGCGGTGATTGCCGAAAGTTTCGAACGCATCCACCGAAGCAATCTGGTGGGAATGGGCGTTGCTCCGCTGGTTTTTCTGGAAGGACAAAATGCAGGAACCCTTGGATTGGACGGAACCGAAACGTACAATATCATCGGGTTGGCTGATAACTTGGTTCCCCGCAAATTATTAGAAGTGGAAGCCGTACATCCGGACGGAAAAGTAACGGTTTTCGAAGTGGAAGCGCGATTGGATTCCGCCATCGAAATAGAGTACTACAAAAACAACGGAATTTTGCAGTACGTGCTAAGAGATTATTTGAGAAACAGTTGAAACGTAGAGACGCAGTGCCTGCGTCTTTTGGGATTGTTTTATATTTTGAGACGCAGGCACTGCGTCTCTACGCTAATTCCGCCAGCAACCCGGCAATTTTCTCCACCACAGCTTCGGCATATCTCCTACCCTTCTCTGCCGTGGATTTTTTGGGATTGCCAATGCCGGTGTCTTCGGAAACCACCCCCCAATTGCGTGGCAGCCAACCCACTTTGTTGTTGATCGATTCCATCGGTAACGGAATTACTTTGCCGTCGCCTGCCTGCTCCATTTTAACCAAATCGGGACGATAATGCAGCAAAACCGATGTTTCCTGTTCGCCGCCGTGCTCGTCAGGCGTTTCTTCGAAATAGTCTTTGGTTGGAACAATTGCCCACCAATCCACCACAATAACGGTAAAATCGGGATACTTTTTAGCTAAATCGCGCACGTAGGTTTTAAACGTATTCCCGCCGTGCCCGTTTATAATGACTAATTTTTTGAAACCCTGTCCGTGCAACGAATCCACCACATCGCACAAAATGGCTTTCTGCGTTTCACTGTTGGTGTGAATGCACAGCGGCAAATTCCATTGTCCCGGATTTTGTGAACCGAAATAAACGAGCGGTAATACCGCACACAGCACACCGGATTTTTCGTAAGCCAATCGTGCGCTATCCAGCGCGATGTGATGCGATAAGTAACAATCCGTAAGGTACGGCAAGTGATAATTGTGCGGTTCAAACGCGCCCCAGGGAAGGATTACCGCGTCGTATCGGGTTTCTTTGATATCCTTCCAGTTGGCGGATGTTAAGTCGATTGAGTTCATATTGAAGAGATTATAGAGTAAAGAGCAAAGAGCAAAGAGTAAAGAACAAAGAACAAAGAACAAAGAACAAAGAACAAAGAACAAAGAACAAAGAACAAAGAACAAAGACAAAGAACAAAGACAAAGACAATTTTTAAATCGTAAATCGTAAATCAATTTGTTTTATCCGCTTTCCTAATCAACGTAAAAATAAACACCATCATCACAATTTCCGTAAGTATCACATACGGATAAATACCCATTCCAAAATTTTCGGTCAGCACGCCGATCAGGTAATTAATGATGATATTTCCCGTGAGAGCGATAAGCATTGCGAAGCTGAAAGCCGTTCCCGATACTTCCTTGAAAATTTCGCCCACTATGCCCAACATAACCGGAAATCCGGGAGCTAATCCGCCACCAATCAGGAACATTCCAAGCAAATGCACAAAGTAAGGCGCCGGAATTAACAGACAAATTAATCCGAGCGAAAACAAAACCAGAGATAATTTAATCAACCGGAAATGATGCCAGTTCTTAAAAACGCTTCCGGTGAGAATCCGCATACAGATAAGCCCTAAAATGGAAACCGACAGCGCTACCAACGCCCGGTTCTGCGGCACATCGAGTTTATCGATAAAAAACGAAACCGACCAGTTGTTAATAATCGCTTCGAAAGCCGATTGAAAAAACAGGTAAAAACAAATGGCCATAAACAATTTGTTTTTTACAAAAACGGGAATGAGTTTTATCGATATTTTTTCTTTTTTTACGGTCAGCGGATAATTTATCAGGAGGAAAACCACGGCAATAAGCAGGCTGATAATGCTTACTACGTTAATAACCGCGGTGTAATGTATTTCGTTTATCCGGCTCAGTATCATCGGCATGGAAAATGCACCGATGCCGTAAAACATCCCCAGCCAGTTCAGGTTTATGATCTTGTTTTTCCCTTCGCTCAAATCGGAAACCAGGGCGCTTGTGCCGCCGTTGATAACTCCGCCGCCCAATCCGAAAAAGAAGATACTTGTTCTTAATAACGAAAGAGAATCGGAATGCGCGATACCGAAAAATCCCAGCGCGAGAAGTACCGAAGCAACCGAAAGCACCCAGCGGTAACCGAATTTATCGACAACAGGCCCGAACGAAACCGAACCAATAAGCAACCCGACAGGAAGAATAGAAAACAGGCTTCCGGCAGCAATATCGCTCATCCCGAAACGGGTTTTCAGCACCGGCAACAGCGAACCGATAATCACCATAGAAACCCCGAAAAGAAGAATTCCCGTGAAATTGGCGATAAACGCGATGGATTTATTTTGCATAGCTTTTTAAAGACATAGGAACCAAGAATCAAGACAAACAGCCCTTTCGCCTTGTCGCCACCGCTACTCTCCCGGCGAAACATATCCGTTGGAAATACTGTAAAACGTAAGTCCCGAAACGGTTTTGATGCCGGTTTTCGAAATGATATTTTTTCTGTGCGAGAGAACCGTGTTGAGGCTGATGTTCAGTTTATCGGCAATTTCCTTATTCAACCGTCCCTGAACGATAAGCTTTAACACTTCTATTTCCCTGTTTGTTAATTGCTTGTGCGATTCCCGCGATTTGTGTTCATCGGAAAACGTATGGGTGAGGTGCTCGATATGCCGGGAATCCAACTCCTTGAGTTTCGGACGTAATACTTTATCCAGCAATCGGTTATGGATGTGTAATTCTCTTTCGAGAGCGGTTATGGAAAAGATAACGGCATAAGCCAGGTTCTGGTTGTAATTTCCCGAAATATGCTTGATAATGATGTTTTTTAAATCGTGCAACAGCTCTATCGGGTAATCGTCAAACTGCTCCAACCCTTGGTGCAGATGTTCCGAAAGCTCCGTTTTAAACTGAAAAAATATCTTATGCAGCAGCTTAAGTTCCTTATTCTCACTGCCGTTCATCGCGATAAAAGGCGTGAAGTGTTTTTCCAAGTTGGGAACAGAAGCCTGCATATAATTTTCGACCGTTTTTTTCAGGTAATCCACAATAAGCGACACGTCAAACGCGTCCAAATCCTTCTCCGGGTCGTACTCCTTGTCGAGGTAAACATTCAGGATGGCCAAAATGAAATCGATATTCAGTCCATTTTCCAAACAAATTTTTTCGATGGTCTTCTCCCCCACTCCAAGCTGAATTCCGAACCGGTTCACAACCGGGATCAGTTCGCTGTGCTCGGTGAGTAAATCCGACAACACTACGTTTTTTTTAATGTCTGCCATTTTACCGCCTGGGGGATTTTTGCATGGCCGCGTATAAACGGTCGCGCCTGTTCTCTTTGTAAAAATGCCGGATGGTGTCGATGGGATGCCGGAACATCATGCGGGGCCCGGCAAAACGCATCACTTCCCTGACTTTCAATCGCATATCGCTTTTGTAGCAATGAATGTGGCACGATCCGCACGTGGGTTTATTTTCGCCGAAAGGACAATTTTCGAGCCGTTTCATCGCGTAATTATTTAATGCAGAGCACTCTTCACACAGCTCCGATGCGGATTTGTGATTCTCTCTGCAATAAATCGCGATCATTTTTTGTACGACTCTTTTTTCGCCTTCGTTCATTTTTTTATTTTTAAAGAAACGTAAAAGTAGTGTTTTTCTTGGTTTTCGCAAAATGTTTTGTTGGCGGGAGACGAAGGTTGTGCCTTCGTTATTTATTAACGGGGATAGAAACCCCGTCTCCCGATAATTTCACCGTACGCATTTGCCGCAGAATATGCGATTGCCGCTGCTTTATATAAGACGATGGTTTTTTGGAACTGAATCTCAATGGATTGGGTAACGTGGCAGCCACCAGTGCCGATTGCGAAGCCGTAATTTTTGCTGCTGTTGTATCGAAATGTTCTCGCGCAACCGCTTCAACGCCGTAAATTCCGTTGCCCGTTTCCATGCTGTTCAGGTACACCGTTAAAATGCGTTCCTTTGGCCAGAAAATTTCGATCAAGACCGTGAAATAGGCTTCCAATCCTTTTCGCACCCAGGACGATTGCGGCCACAGGAACACATTTTTTGCCGTTTGCTGTGTGATGGTGCTTGCTCCGCGTGCCCGCTTCCGGGTTTTATTTTCTTTGATGGCTTTTTTGATTTCCACACGATCGAAACCGTTGTGGTTGAAAAAACGCTGATCTTCTGATGCCAGAACAGCACGCTTCATGTTGTCGGATATTTCGTTGTACGACACCCATTTGTGTTTTATTTTCGGCTTTTTCTTGTCCGCAATTTGCTGTACAACTCTGATTCCCATCAACGGCGTAAAATATACCGGCACAAACCGGTACAGAATCACCGAACCGATGCTCCAGATAAAGAAGAACAGGATTATTCTGATAAGGAAGCGGGAAAGTTTTCTCATTTTTAGAACCAAGAATCAAGAGCCAAGACAGATAGACAATAGATTATAGACAATTAGACGGTTATTTTAGGAATTAATTTAAACCGAACTCTCCACCTGCCATCGGCAAAATCGTGGCTGATAATTTGGAACCGTCCGATTTCCGACGTATTTTCCACGTGCGAACCGATGCAGGCGCAAACATCGTAGTCGCCCACCCGAACAACGCGCAGCGTTTCCGACACGTTTTCGGGAAGTTTCGATAAATCCACCAATTGCGCCGCTTCCGCAATGGGCATAAACTCTTCTGTAACAGGTAAGTTTTGATTAATAACTTCGTTAACTTTGGCTTCTATGGCGCGCACTTGCTCATCGGTCGGCGCTTGCGAAAGCAGATAATCGGCCTTGCTTTTTTTTCGTTCTATGTGCGTGTTTTTTGAGCGTGGGCAAGCAAAAATTTGAACCATAGTTTTATTCAAGATATGCTCGGTTGTGTGCATGGGCGGATATTCTTGCTTGTTGTGTTCATTGAGTTCCATAAATTTCGAATTTAACCACAAAGATATTGCTTTTATGGGAAGTGAGACAACCCTTGTTCGCAATATTTAGTAAAAGAGTAATGCTTATTTTCTTTAAAACTTTCCCTATCTTTACAAAAATTTACAACCCAACTATGATTACAGGAGAAATTCGCAACAAAATAGATGCGATATGGGACACGTTTTGGACTTCGGGAATTACCAATTCCATGACCGTGTTGGAACAAATGACCTATTTGTTTTTCATTAAAATATTGGACGATGCCCAAGAGAAACAAGAAGCCACCGCTTCGGTATTTGGTGCGGAAGTAGAAAACCCCACTTTCCCCGAAGGGAATTGGACAAATCCGCAAACGGGAAACGCTGTGCCGTACCAAAACCTAAGATGGAAGACATTCAAGAACTTCGATTCGCAAACGATGCTGACCACCGTTCGGGATGAGGTATTTGTATTTATCAAAAACCTGAATACGGGCAAAAACTCGTCTTACTCAACTTATATGAAAGATGCCACGTTCCTGATTCCCAACGAACGGACTCTCATAAAATTGGTGGATGGCGTGAGCGGACTCGATATGGAAGACCGAGATACGATGGGCGATGTGTATGAATATATTCTCGGAAAAATGGCGTCGAGCGGTACTAACGGACAATTCCGCACACCCCGACACATTATAAAAATGATGGTGGACTTGATGCGACCCACGCTTCAAGACACCGTTTGCGACCCCGCAATGGGTTCGGCAGGATTTATCGTGGAAAGCGCGCGCTACGTGGCGGATAATTTTTACAAAGAACTGATGAAAACCGAAAACGCCAACCATTACAAAAACTCGATGTTCTTCGGCTTCGATACCGACCAAACCATGCTTCGGATTGGAGCTATGAATATGATGCTTCACGCGGTGGAAAATCCGAATATCGAGTGGCGCGACTCGCTTTCGGACGACAACAAAGACGCTGAAAAATACTCGCTGATTTTGGCAAATCCTCCATTCACGGGAAGTCTCGATTACGAAGTGGTGGAAAAATCCCTGCTCACGCTTGCCAAAACCAAAAAAACCGAACTGCTTTTTCTTGCGCTGTTCCTCCGTTCGCTCCGATTGGGCGGAAGGTGTGCAAGTATTGTTCCCGATGGCGTGCTGTTCGGAACGAGCAACGCACACAAAGCCATTCGCCGTGAGTTGGTAGAAAATCAAACCCTGCAAGCCGTTATCTCTATGCCTTCGGGCGTGTTTAAGCCTTATGCAGGAGTTTCTACCGCCATTCTTATTTTCACCAAAACCAATGCAGGCGGTACGGGCGACGTGTGGTTTTACGATATGAAAGCCGACGGATATTCCTTAGACGACAAACGCACCGAAATAAAGGAAAACGATATTCCCGATATCGTGGAACGGTTTCATTCCATTGAGAACGAAAAAAACCGCACCCGCAAACAACAATCATTCCTTGTTCCCAAAGCCAATATTGTGGCAAATGATTACGATTTGTCTATCAACAAATACAAGGAAGTGGAACGTGTAAAAGTAACTTACGACGAACCCGAAGTGGTATTGGCTCGATTGGAAAACCTGCAAAACCAAGTGGCGGAAGAGTTGGCGGAGTATAAGAAAATGTCTGAACTGTGATTTATTTGATTTTGATGATAAGAGATGGATATGAATAAAGAAAAGTGGGAAATAAAGAAGTTGGGAGAGGTTTGTGATTTAAAAAACGGCTTTGCTTTCAAATCAAGTGATTACATTCCTTTTTCTAATACGATGAACTTTCGGATGAGTCAAATCCGAGTTGGAGGAAATGTGGATTTAGGAAATGACCCAAAATATCTACCTGATAGTTTTGCGAATATTTACAGAGAATATTTATTAGAAGAGGGGGATTTAGTTATTGCAATGACTGACATGGCAAAAGAAATAAAAATTCTTGGTGTTCCTACTATTGTTCCGCAGGATAATAGAAATTTGTTGCTAAATCAGCGAGTTGGAAAATTGACTAATATAGATAAATCTAAAATTGATGTGAACTTTTTAAAATACGCACTTACTACAAAATCAGTTAGCAATTATTACAAAAGTTTAGGTCGTGGAGGGCTACAAATAAATTTAGGGAAACAAGAAATATTAAAAGTTTCAATCCCCATTCCCCCACTCTCCACCCAAGAAAAAATCGTTTCTGAATTAGACACTTTGCACCGCCTGAAAGAACTGCAAGAACAGCAATTGGCAGAATTGGATAATTTGGCACAATCTACTTTCTACCACCTTTTTGGCGACCCGATAGAAAATGAAAAGGGATGGAAAGTTAAGAAGTTGGGGGAAGTGTGTGAGATAGTAAGAGGTGGTTCACCAAGACCTATTAGTAAATTTTTAGGAGGTAATATTCCTTGGATTAAGATTGGTGATGCTACAATAGAAGATAGTGTTTATCTTCATTCAACAAAAGAACATATTATTTCTGATGGTATCTCTAAAAGTAGACTTATTCCCGCAGGCAGTATGATTTTTGCAAATTGTGGAGTTTCCTTAGGTTTTGCAAGGATAATAACTTTTGAAGGTTGTATTCATGACGGATGGTTAGCATTTAACAATATAAATGAAAATGATTTCGACAAAGTTTTTTTATTGAAATTATTAAATATGCAAACAAATTATTTCCGTCAGATTGCACCTGACGGAACACAGCCTAACCTGAACACTGCAATTATGAAGAATTTAATTATAATTAATCCGCCACTTATTTTGCAGAAAAATTTTATTTCTCGCATTGAAAAAATAGAGACACAAAAAGAATTGATAAAACAAAGCATTGGCGAAACGCAATTGTTGATTGATTATACGATGGATAAATATTTTGGGTAAGGGAGACCAAATAATCGTGTCTAACCCTAAAATGTGCAGACAAGAATGTCTGTTTACCCAAGAAGTTTTATTAAATTTGTGTTACCAACAAAAAATCGCGCCGAAATGAGCAACACCAACAAAATCCAATTAGAATTTGACGTACAAGATAGCTTCGTAGATTTATCAAAACCTTACGATTACCGCTCACTTTACTATGAAGTTGTTGCAGACAAAACCGTAGTTCCCGAAAAAGAAAATACGCTTTATCTGCCCATCAAAGGCGTGTATTTCAACGCCATTATGTCGGGTGAGAAAACCGAAGAATACCGCGAAGTAAGGGAAACCACCTGTGTAAAGTATCTCCAAACCAATAAACAGAAAGGCTTTTACGTGCGCAAAGATTTTCCCAATGTTGATTTTGGGTTATATGATTATAACAACGGATTTTATCCATTTCTTCCCAAACCGTATAAATACTTGAAAATTGCGGTTGGCTATGAAAAAGAGCGCGATTGGGCAATTGTTGAGGTAGTTGGTATTTCGTTTGAACCGATTTTGTATAAAAACGGCGCACCTTTGCGATTTATGTTGGATGTAGAACAAACAATATACCACCCCGAAGGAGACGGCGCATTTTGGAATATAGTCTATCATTTAGGAAAAATAATTGAATTTCATCCGAAAGGTGAAACAACGGTAAACGAACCTGCCGTGAAATATGAAAGAAGACCACGTCCGCGCATTGCAGATAGCATAGAAAGGGATGTCCACTCCCCCGAAAATAAACAGACAGGAATGTCTGTTCACCCAAGAAATTTCGATTTTCTGAAAGACAACCCCGATTTTACCGACCTGTACACCCTTTGCCACGAAGCCGAAATCTGCCAATTGTCGGATCCGTCGAAATCGGCATTGAGTTGTCGCCGTGCGTTGGAATACACCACCAAAGCCATTTATCTGCTCAAAGGCTTTCACATTCCCGAACGGGCATCGCTTTTTGAGTTGGTTGATTCGCAGGATTTTAAGGATTTCATCAACGACGAAACGCTGATGAAAAACCTGCATTATATCCGCAAAGCAGGAAACAACGCCGCTCATTTGGGAAATGTGAGAAGAGATGAATCCTTTTTCTGTGTCCTGAATCTGCACAATTTCGTTGGTTCGGTGCTGATGATGTTGGACGTAATCGACACCTTTCCCCGATTCGACAAAACCTTGCTCACTCCGCAAAAAGAGATTTACGTTACTCCCAAATCGGAAATTGAGCCAAGCCCTGTTGTTATCAAGAAATACGAAAAAGTGGCGGTAGAAATGCCCGTGCTGAAAACTGCACCGCTTCCGCAATATTTCACCGAAGCCGAAACCCGCGCGCTCTACATCGACCAACTGCTAAAAGAAGCAGGTTGGCAGGTGGCTACCGAAAAAAATGTTTTCGCTCCCAATATGGTGGGTATGGAAATCAGCGCCGCAGGAATGCCCAACAATACCAATATCGGACACATCGATTACGTGATTTTCGGGTCCGACGGCAAGCCGTTGGCAGTTATCGAAGCTAAAAAAACAAGTGTTGACCCATCGGCAGGAAAACATCAGGCAGAATTGTACGCCGATTGTTTGCAAGCAAAATACGGAGTAAAACCCGTGATTTATTACACCAACGGATATGAAATATATTGTATCGACCGTTTGGGATATCCGCCCCGACGGGTTTACGGATTTCATTCGCGTGAGAATTTGGAATTGCTTGTTCAACGCCAAAACCGCAAACCGATAACCGACCTTCACATTAAAGACGAAATAACCAATCGGGAATATCAAAAGCGAGCTATCACAAGCATTGCAGAACACCTGAATAGTTTCCACCGCAGGGGATTGTTGGTAATGGCAACAGGAACGGGGAAAACCCGTGTTTCTATTTCGTTGGTGGATGTGCTGATGCGCAACGATTGGGTGAAAAACGTGCTTTTTCTTGCCGACCGAACCGCATTGGTGAAACAGGCGATGAAAAACTTTTCGAAACTGCTTCCGCACGTAACCACATCGGCACTATCCGACAATACGAAGAAACCCGACAAGAACGCCCGAATACTTTTCTCCACCTATCAGACAATGATTAATTTCATTGATGCCGACACCAAAGAGTTTTCCGTCGGCAGGTTCGATTTAATCATTATCGATGAAGCGCACCGAAGTATTTTCGGGAAATATATGTCCATTTTCAACTATTTTGATGCGTTTCTTATCGGGCTTACTGCCACGCCTCGCGACGAAGTGGACAAGAGCACGTATCAGACATTTTATTTGGAACAGGGCGAACCCAATTTCGATTATGAATTGGAAGAAGCCGTTGCGGATGGATTTCTGAATCCTTACGAAGTAATCAATCGGAAGTCGAAAATCCTTTCGGGAGGAATCAAATACGATGAGTTGAGCGAAGAAGAAAAAGAACAGTTCGAAAAAGTGTATGAGTACGAAATGCAAACCGACAATTTGGAAGTGTTGCTTTTGGGGCGAAGGGATTTCAATCCGAGAGAAATGTACAACTACCTTTTCAACGACGATACGGTGGACAAAGTGTTGCAGGATTTAATGACCAACGGCTTGAAAGTTGAGAGTGGCGAAAAGATTGGCAAAAGCATTATTTTCGCTTACAATCACAAACACGCCGTGCAGATTGTTAATCGTTTTCACCTGCTTTATCCGCAGTACGGACACGATTTTTGTGTGTTGATTGACAATACGGTCAACTATTCGCAAAACCTGATCGATAATTTTGAGCAACGGAACAATCGTCCACAAATTGCCGTTTCGGTAGATATGTTGGACACAGGCATCGACGTTCCCGATATTTTGAATTTGGTGTTTTTCAAGGGTGTAAAATCCAAGATCAAGTTTCAGCAAATGATTGGTCGAGGAACCCGTTTATCGGAACATATTTTTGGACCCGATGAACACAAAAAAGAATTTCTGATATTCGATTATTGCGGAAACTTTGAATATTTCAGCGTGAATTTCAAGGAGAAAGTTTCTGTAAGACAACCGTCGCTTACCGAAAAATTGTTCAACCTGAAATTAGATATACTCATTGCTCTGCAAGACTTGAAATATCAGGAAGACGATTACCTGAGCGGTTTGTGTGTAGAGCTGAAATCGGAATTGCGAACGCAAGTATCGGAACTCAACAGGAAACATATCGATGTGCGTAACGCGTGGCAGTTGGTGGATAAATATTCTGCCGAAAAAACGTGGGAATATGTTTCGGCGGTGGACGGTATGGAAATAAGAAGCCATATTTCGCCACTTCTGCCCTCATCGTTGGAAGACGAGAACCCCAAACGATTCGATTTGATTGTGTTATTGATTGAACTTTCTTTGTTGGACGAGGAGGTGAAAGCCGAGAAAAATATTGAAACGGTGGTAGCCATTGCCGAAGCCTTACAACAAAAAGTGAGCATTCCGCAAGTAAAAGCCAAGTTGGAAGTGATAAAGGAAGTACAGACCGAGAAGTTTTGGGAAGACGTTACCGTATCGGAAGTCGAAAGGATAAGAACGGAATTGCGGAACCTGATGATTTTTATTGACGGGAAAGAGTCCGAAACCTTTATCATTGACGTTGAAGATGAGCTTTCTGAAGGCGCAGAAGTTTCCAAGCCACGACTCATCGTTTCTTACAAACAAAAAGTGTTGGAATATTTAAGTAAAAATGGTGAAGACCCCGTTATTCAGAAAATTAAAAATCTTGAACAACTGACCAATAGCGATATTCGGGAATTGGAAAAAGTGCTTTGGGAAAGATTGGGAAGCAAAGACGATTACGAAAAACATATCGGCAACAAAATGTACGGAAATGTCGCTATTTTTATTCGTTCGCTCGTGGGCATCAACCGTGAAACGGCATTGCAGAAATTCTCACAGTTTATCGATTCCAATACACTCAATTCCTCCCAATTGGAATACCTGAAATCCATTCTCGATTACGTGAGCGTGAACGGCGACATCAGCGGTCAGATTCTTGCCAACAAAGAACCGTTTAACGAGTTTGATTGGTTGAAAGTTTACGGGCAAAACACCTCGAAAATACGTTTGTTTGTTGAGGATATTCACGGGGTGGTGACGGCGTAGAGGTTGCTAGAAAATGGTTAACAATAAAAATTTGATTATTACTACTTTACCAAATAGAAAGACGATATGTATTTAATTCGGTAATTAGTTGATAAATATGCTATTTCACTAATTATATGGATTACTTGTCAATGTTATTGCCCGAATGGGCAGAATAATAATAGCCGTACGTGAAACGTACGGGAGGATAATGCGCCACCCACAACCCGAAAGGGTTGAACCAAATATTATAAATGTAATTATTCAACCCTTTCGGGTTGGTGCGCTGCGTGCATGGCTTTTTCCCGTATGTTTTACATACGGCTATTGTAGTTTAACCCTTGCGGGTAAAACAATAAAAATGCAACCGAACGGCGGTATAATATTTCGTATTTAGTAAAGTAGTCTTATAAGATTTTTAAAACAAAGGCATGTTAAACTCACTTGTGTGCATAGGGGGATTTTCTTGCTTGCTGTGTTCGCTGAATTCCATAATCAGTTTAAGGACACAAAGATAACAAAAAAGGCTGTTCTTTAAAGAACAACCTTTTTTCGAATTAAGGAATGTAAAGATTTAACTATTCCGCCAGCAAACTATCTATCAGCGAATTAAAATCTTTTTTAAACTCATCGTAAAACAGTCCTGTTGCCGGCCCGGTGAATCCGGTATGGATTTTACGGACTTTCCCTTTTTTATCGATATAAAAAGTGGTGGGATAGCTCGACAGTTTATCAATTTCGGGAAGCACTTTCTGTACGGCTTTGTCGCCAACCTGTCCCGCGAAAAGAATTTCGTAATCAACGTCGTACTTTTCTTTCAGGCGGGAAAGCGTGCCTTTGGCATAATCGAAATCGTCTTTTCGCTCAAACGCAAGTCCGACAATTTCTGCACCCCGATTTTTGTTTTCCTTGTACCACGGCGACAAAAACTCCATTTCGTCGAGACAGTTGGGACACCAACTACCCAAGATGGAAACGATAACTATCTTGTTCTTATACCGTTCGTCACTCAACGAAACCAATTTTCCGTCGAGATTCGGAAGTGAAAACCCCAACGATTCAAAACCCTGTTTCATGTTAGTCAATGTGTAGGGATCTTCTAAACTTGCGTTTTCGTTTCTGTTTCCATTCAGTTTTGTAACACCACGTGTGGTGTAGAATTGGCCTTCAAAGACATCGCTATTCAGAAAAGTAACTTCTATCAAATAAGGACTTAAACCACCAAACGCCGAAAGCCGAACTCCATTTTCGGTATAATCTCCTTCGAGAAAACGCAGGTCTCCCGCATTAGTCAAAACCGATCCGGTTACCCGGTCTCCGTCGGTTTTGAACACTCCCACGTTGCGTGTTGTATCGCCTTTTTCGCCAACAAAATAAACATCCCACTTTCCGTCTATTCGCACTTGCGACGGAACGGAAACCGGCGAAAACCTGTCGGTCAGGTTAAACTGAGCGCGGAAAGGAACTCCCTCATCGTTCTCGATGTAATTTTTGAGAAATAACCCTTCGAGATTGTCGCCGCTGAGTTTTGCACGGATAAAAGCGTCGTAAGCCACAATCGGGATAATTACCGAGTCGTTGGAATAAAAAATTCCGGGTAATTTCACGCGTTCATCGCCGTTTATGAGCGTAACAACGGTGGAATCATTATTCACCGTGTTAACCTCGAAAAGAAAGGGCGCCCATTTATCGTTCTTAACGGCCAATTCGCCATGCCAAACGCCGTTTTTCAAGGTTTGCCCGTTTTGCTGCGTGCACGATGCGAGAAATATACCCGCTATCGCAGTTAAAATCATCAGTTTTCGCATAGTTTTTGTTTTTATAAATAACGCTGCTGTCGCAATTTTTGTTTCACTTGAATATCCACAACTTCGTTTCAATAACATCTCCACCCTGAGCAGCAATGGCATCCTGATAACTTTCCTTATTAACGGTCTGTTCCTTCACCGGATAATACAAACGCGAAGGCACGCCGCCATCGCCAAACAACGGACTGAATGTGTACGAAACATTTTCTCCTTCGATAACGCCGCTGAAAACCACATCGTTTCGTTTAACTAGAAAATTTGGAAATCCGGTACGGCGGTATTCGCTCCAAGTTTCCAAAAACTGGGTAAACAACGCGATGTATTTCTGATTCAATACGTTTTGCTGGTTGGCAGCAGGCAATGCAGTTACATAACTCTGAACATCGGCAGCCGGCACGCCCCATTTCTCCAGCGATGCCTGTACGCCTTTTTCGTAATCGGCTTGGCTCCAGTTATTGAATTCCGAAATCAGAAAAACCACTTCACTGTATTCCTGCAGCACTTCGCCGTAATTGGCAGCATTATAGACTGCTCCGGGCAAACTTACGTTTTGTGCCGAAAATTTTCCGGCCTGTCCTTCGGTCAATCCATACGGTAATCCCACATAATTTCCGGCGCCGTTTTTGAGTGCATAAATACCTAAGCGGGGATCAGCTACGGGAAGTTGCGGATTTTCGCCTTTGAGTAAATTAACAAAAACGTGCGAAACGGCGAAGTCTCTCCGGTTGGCGGTAACCGTCGCCCGGTAAAGCGGAGCTTCGTTGGGCGCGGTGGAAGCGTACTTATACACCGCATTATCGGCGTTGGATGCAAACACGCCCTTGTTCAACGCATCCGTAAAATGCGATTGGTACAAAGCGGGATTCTTGGTCTTGAGCCGGGTAGCGAAACGCAGCCGCAGCGATTGAGCAAACTTCGCCCATTTATCGTTATTTCCGGCATAGATTATGTCGGCATTTCCAAAAGTTTTTTCGGCCGAATATTTGCTTAGGGTATCGCCGGCTTGCTTCAACTCGTTAAGAATATCGGCGTAAATCTTCTCTTGCGAAGCGTATTTGGGCGTAATGTTATCGGGATTTTGCTGCAACGCCTGAAAATCGGGGTCATCGCTTCCGTAGGAATTGTAAGGAACGTTTCCGAAAACATCGGTCAACGCATAATACGCATACGATTTCAGAATGCGGCTGATGGCGATCTGATTGGCATTGCGCCCCGCTCCGCTGGCGGTTACGATGTCTTTGGTAGCAGGATCGGTGTTGAGGTTGATGATTTCCTGCAAGTTGTTCAACACCTTATACAATCCGCTCCAATACTCGGCAGAATAACCGAAAGGAATATCGTAGCGGGATTGGCTTGTGTAGGTATTCTGGCTCAATTGCTGGACAAAGAGCGCCGAGCCGCGCAGTGAAACGCTTTCGTTCCTCAGGTTGTCCACCAGTCTTTTTTCGGCGGTTACGATTAACGATGTAGTCGGCACAAAAGTGGGACGATTGGGGTCGATGTTCAAATCTTCGTTGATGCACGATACGAAACCCAGAAAAAGTAACGCTGCAAATATGGAGTATATATATCTTATTTTCATATAATTATTTTTTACTTTATTAGAATATTTAAAATTTGAAATTTAAGTTCAACCCGTAGGTGATGGGAGTCGGCAGATTTCCGCCTTCGATCCCCTGCACGTTTCCGCCGCTGTTTGTCAGCTCGGGATCGATGATTTTACTTGCCCGATACAAATAGAACAGGTTGCGGGCGTAAACAGATGCGTTAATGTTTCTGATAAAGCTTTGCTGCGGCAATTTAAAATCATAACCGAGCGTAAGTTCGCGAAATTTAATGAAAGTTGCATCGAAAATATCGAACGTGGTAGGGCCGCTGTAATGGTTGCGCGACCAGGCCTGAGCCGATACGTTGGTTGTATTTTCGGTAGTGTTGGACACGGTGTATGTTCCATCGGCATGGAAGGCCACATCGGCCTTTACACCGTCTATCACCACACCGGTTTCACGGATTCCGTTTGCGGCGGTTTCGGGCAATATGCCGGAATACATCGCTACTTTGTAGGTTTGCGAAAAGAATTTTCCACCCACGCGCGAGTCGATAAGAAAACCTAAATTAAAGTTTTTGAACCGGAACTGGTTTTGAAAGCCCCAAAGATAATCGGGTAACACGCTTCCCAGTGGCCGCAGTTGCTGTGTACGCATATAAAGGCCGCTGGCGTCAACTACTTTCCGGCCGTCGGGCGCATACACAAAATCGTAACCGAACAATTGTCCATAGCTTTCTCCTTCCTGTGCCGACAAGCTGACCAGCGTGGTGCTTAAATCGAGTTTCGAAACCGCGTCGGAAAGTTTAACAATTTTGTTTTGATTTTTCGAGAAGTTGATAATCGAATTCCATCCGAAATTTCTTGTCTGTACGGGATTGGCATTAAATGTTACTTCCACTCCCCGGTTGTTTATTTCGCCGGCATTGATCAATTTTGTGGTGTAACCAAACGCGTCGGACGTCGGCAGCGAGATAATCTGATTGCGGCTCGTGTTGTCGTAATATGTTACGTCTAATCCTATCCGATTTTTGAAAAATTGTAATTGCAATCCCGTTTCCACCGACGAAGTAATTTCGGGTTTCAGGTTCAGGTTGTTCAATTGCGACGGCAGCGTATAAGCTATGTTGCCGTTGATGGCAGGCAGCGCTTCGTACACTTTATACAGTTGATACGGATCGGTATCGTTACCCACCTGCGCCCAGCCCAAACGGAGTTTTGCGAACGAAAGCCAGCTGCTGTTTTTCAACGCGGGCAACTCGCTCAAAATAAAGGAAGAAGTGAGCGAAGGATACAAATACGAATTGTTTTCCTGGGGTAAGGTGGACGACCAATCGTTACGCAGCGTTCCCTCTACGTACACAGCGCTTTTCCAGCCATACGAAACGCTGCCGTAAACAGAAGTCAGCGCCTTGTTATACGCTCCGGTTATAGGATTAATAACAGTTGACGTTGCGTTAGTCAGATTGTAGAAATTCGGCACGATCAATCCGCCCGAGGTAACAATATCGCTTATTCGCCTTTTGCGTTGCAGGTAATTGGTTCCGATGTTGGCAACAAGCGAATGAACATCCCAGTTTTTGGTGATCGTGGCCAGCAGTTCGTAGTTAAACTCGTTGTAATTTTGGCTGTATTCCGAATATTGCGATTGCGACCGCGAATATACGGCGATGCGGTCTTGCGAGTTGTATTGATAAACATCGCCGTTGATTCGTCCGGTAACAGACAACCAATCGTAGGGCGTAATTTCTATACCAATGGTACCGTATAGCCTGTCGCGATTTTCTTCCAGGTAACTTTCATACGCCGACCAATAGGGATTATCGATATATTTTGTACGTTCGTCTTCTACGGTGTTTCGGTATCCTGTTCGGTTCCAGGCGCGTGGAGTGCCGTCGGGACGTTTGTATTCCTGCAGTTTTTTATAATCGATCTGAACCATTCCCCACTGATAGGCTTCGAGAATAATGTTTCGGTTGGAAGCTCCCGTCCACGGACGCCCTAACGATTTATTTTTCAAATAATTTACAGTACCGAAGAACGATACGTATTTTCCGTTGGCAGTGCCCGAAATACTTATCGAATTCCGGTCTAACGACGAATTGGGAACCGTTCCGGTTACATTCCTGTTCGTCAGTGACAAACGAATGGAATGTTTATCGGAAGATTGCGACAGCGATACGTTATTCGTGTTGGAAACCCCGGTTCTGAAGAAATACGTTACGTCGTTCTCCGGATATACCCAGGGTTCAGGATTTAAATAATCGTTTGGATATTCGGGATCCAGGTTATACCAATGCAGCACGGGAGTTCCGTCTAATTTAGGGCCCCAGCTCTCATCGGAAGCATAGTCAACGATCTTATATTCTTTGCCGTTGATGGTTGCCGTGGCGAAAGTGGTATTGTATCCGCCTCCGTAAAGTTTCTGTCGTTCCGGTAAGCGGGCGATATTCTCAAATTCTATTCCGGTATTCACCTCAACATTTATCCTTCCCTGATCGGATACGCCTCTTTTGGTAGTGATCAGAATTACTCCGTTGGCCGCTCTCGAACCGTATAATGCCGCTGCCGATGGCCCCTTCAGTACGCTTATCTCGGCAATATCGTCGGGATTGATATCCTGAATGGTACTTCCCACATCTTTTCCTGCACTTCCGTTGATCGTGGATGAAGTATTCAAATCGGTATTATCAAGCGGCACACCGTCAATAACATACAGCGGTTGGTTGTTGCCGGTAATGGAATTAATTCCGCGCAGCGTAACCCGCGATGAACCACCCATGTTTCCTCCGCTCGAAATTACCTGAAGACCCGACACAACCCCGGTCAAGGCGCTCAACGCATTGGTCGGCCGCGTGTTGAACACATCGCCCGATACGCCTTGGACTGCATATCCCAGCGCTTTTTTGTCTCGTCGGATGCCGAGCGCCGTAACCACTACTTCTTCCAGCAACTCGCTGTCTTCGGCCATAACAATATTGATTTCGGAGCGTCCGCCAACCGAAACAGATTGTGTGGTGAGTCCTACATAACTAAACTCCAGAGTTCCGCCCGAAGGAACATTGTTTAATACATAATTTCCATCGATATCGGTAACAGAACCCGAACCGGTACTGCTCTGAATGCGAACGGTGGCGCCGATAACAGGCTCGTCGGATGTTGCGTACGTTACGGTACCTCTTACCGTAATATTCTGAGCATAAACAGATAAGACAAGAACACTGAACAATGATGTAAATATGTTCCTGATTGTGAGAATTTGATTACTTTTCATTCTTGTTGTTTTAAGTGATTTTTAAATGTTTTATTTAATACAATTTTTTTATAGCCGACGTATTGATATTTTATGAATACGTGCATTTGAAGTTTATTTATTCGGATTTTGTCATCTTTATATCTTTAATAGTAATTTAAATTAATTTTATATTTTTAACCATACTCTGTGGTAATATTTTTTAAAAAATACTTTCCTCAGAGCTGCACTTTCAAAAAAAGCACATTAAAAGTTACGAGTAAAAAAAGTGATGGGAGAGGATTGTCAACAACACATTCGGAAGGAAACAGACGACAACATACAACAACACAAAGCTTTGTATAAATTTTGCATTTTTAATATGTTTATTTGATAAATATCCACAATCATCTGTATTTATTTGACACTTCAAAGATATATAAGTTTTTTTATATACAAAATATCATAAATAGCTTGTTTTTGATATTAAATGCACAAAACGCTTCAAAATAAATATTTTTTAACGTATGGTTCGACTCTCAATGATTAAATCTACTAATCGAATCACTTCTTCGTCATCAAATAATTTCCCTGATTGTTTTTTTCGAGGTAGTAGTTTTTGTTCAGTTCTATATGCCAACCGTTTCCGATGATCTCATCTTCTTTGATCTCCACCGGTTCGGAAACCACGGCCCATACATGACCTGGCGAAAGCAAAGCGCCACCGGTGGTTACTGTGAGGATTCCCCAGTTATCGCTGATGCGGATGGTAGGATACACTGTTCCTTCATCCACATCCAGCGGAATCAGGTTGGCGGGGCTGAACGACATATTCATGTTTTCCAGCTTAATTTCAAGGCGTGGTTTCTCCAGGAATTTTTCCCGCAATTCGTCCAGTGTTAACGTATTTTTCTCGCTTCGTGCGGTTTCTTCGTCGCGTATTTTTCGCCCGCGATAATCTTCCGCTACCTGTCTCACGTACGAAGGCAGCAATATTCGCATATCGAATTCGAAAGCTTCTTCGAAAAATTCCGTCAGATTGGTTTCGCCGGTGATGTTTTTATTCCAGTTGTTGTCTTTCTGGTAAAGAAAAAAACCATACACAGGAACAGTTTCGTAGGCAAAAGAACGCACAAAGGTGGGTGTTTTGTCGTAATTTTCCAGTCTTTCAATAAGGTGCTCGCGTAACTGCCATTTGTCGCGCCCGCTCATCATCTGTCCGGTGTAGGTTGCCAATCCTTCCAGCAGCTCCAGTTTGTTTTCCGATAATTGCGAACCACTGTAAACCAGATGTCGGTATTTCCGGAAAATCAATGCATTTCGCAAATGTTCTTCAGACTGAGACAATCTTCTGGCCTTCAGGGCTTCTATTAAGGCTTCTATTTCGAGGCGAAGGTATATTCTGCCATCTTTTTCGTCCAGGTGATAATTGTCAGAGCCGCGGATATCGAAACCCAACAAGGGTTGCGCGCTGTGAAACAATTCGTGTGTGATAAGATCGGTTCTGTTTTGTTTGTTGGACGAAAGCGGCAATACAATCGTTGCCCACGTTTTTCCGTTCCAATCGAGTGAGGTATTATGAAAACTGATTTCCTTGGGTAAGATTCCGGTAAAATAACCTTTTACGGGCGTCAGAGCGTTGTTTTCATCGGGTTCATTGGCATACACCACGCGCGTATCCGGCTCTATGAGCAGGATAGGCCCGTAGATATCTTTATCCCATATTTTAACGTTTTGAGCGGTTGCCTGTTTTATTTCATCAAAATAATGCGGAATGCTGTCCGTGTTTATGATCGGGTTTTGCGCGCCAACGACCGGGATAAAAAAAGAAACCAACATTATACACACCACGTTTTTCATTTCTCTTTCTCATCTTGAGGCGAAAGATACGAAAAAACATTTTTTTTGAAAGAAAAATATCCAAAATCTTTTCTTTCAATCTGTTAAAAATGGTGTAACTTATTCAACAATCCTGATTTCTTTCACGGTAAGGATTGCTTCATTTACCGAAAACCGAATATCGAAACCGGCAAACAACAATCCGTAAATCCTTTCCGGATCGTTTTGATAGGAAGGCCGCGGGTCGAGCGACAACACTTCGGTAAGCGGTTGCCGTTTTTCTACAGGAATAAGTGACTGCAACTGTTCGGGGAAAACTACTTTTAGCTCTGTTTTATCGACGAAATCGGTAAAACCGCCTGTGGCATCGGGCCGGGAATCGGTATAGGGAACATACGGCTTGATATCGAAAATGGGGGTTCCGTTCATCATATCCGCGCCCGAAACATGCAGCACCGGGCCGTTTTCGGTATGCAATTCCACCTTTTCCAACTTTACAACAGACATACCAATGGGATTCGGCCGAAAAGGCGATCGTGTAGCGAAAACTCCCATCCGGGTGTTTCCGCCCAAAAGCGGCGGACGTACGGTGGGCGACCATCCCTCGCGTTTCGATTCCGAGAATTCCCAAATGAGCCAAATATGGGAAAATCCTTCCATTCCCCGCAACGCTTCCGCGTTTCTGTATTCGGGTTCAAAAACGATGGTTCCTTTCAACGATTCCACCATATCGCTTTGGCGGGGAATTCCGAATTTGGTCGGGAAATCCGTATGGATGCGGGCAATGGGATTCATCACATTTGAGGTTTATCATCCTGCATCCGGTTTCCCGCATCAATCTCCTTCACCACCAGCGAAGCCAGCGTCATCCCGAAGATAGCCGGCAGGTACGACATTGTGCCGTTAATTCGTGCTTTCTTCGCATCCCACTGCGAAGCAGCAGTATTTTGCGCTTGAGAGGATGGTTTTTCTCCTTTGTTTTCGCGGAGTTCGGGACTGTAAACGCAAAGAAACTTTTTCTCCACTCCACCCGATTTCTTGATTCGTGTTCGAAGCGCGGCAGCCAGCGGGCAACCTTTCACTTTCCAGAATTCATCCACTTTTATTTGTGAAGGATCGATTTTTAACGCCGCTCCCATGGATGAAAAGAGGATTCCAGGCATTTGCGAAGCCAACCGGATAAGATGGACTTTGTTGGAAAGGCTGTCAATGGCATCGATGATGAAATCATACGATTCGAGGTTGAAAGAATCGGCAGTTTCGGGGCTATACACGGCTTGCAGCGAAACGATATCGGCGTGGGGATTTATTTCGAGCAATCGTTCTTTTAACACATCCACTTTCACCTGGCCGACGGTTTTGGCGGTTGCCATCAGTTGGCGGTTAATGTTGGTTACGGCTATCTTATCGGAATCCACCAGCGTAAGGTGTCCGATGCCGCTTCGTATCAGCATTTCGGCGCACCAGCTCCCTACTCCGCCCACACCGAAAATGATCACCCGTTTTTGGGCGGCAAGTTGCAAGAAATCGCTTCCCATCAAGAGTTCGGTACGCTGAAAAATCTCTTTCTCTGTAACCATAAATCCATTCACTTTTCTTACCACGAAATCAATTTTGCCGATAGTTTTACCACCCATTTGCGCGGAAAAAACTTCACGCCATTCGCAACAAACCGGTTTAAAGCGCCGTGAATGACTAACGGTTTTCCTTTCATCATGTTGTTGTAACCAAATTCGGCAACTTCCTTAGGCGAAGGCGTTTTCATGTCTTTTAAGAAGCCGTTGGGATGTTTCATATTTGCCGCAATTCCGAAATTGGTTTTTACGGGGCCGGGGCAAAGCGCGGTAACGGTAATACCGTGTTTTCTAAGTTCGAATTCGAGCGCCTGAGAAAAACTCACCACGAATGCTTTGGAAGCAAAATAAACCGACATTCTCGGTCCCGGCTGAAACGCCGATGTGGAGGCTATGTTTAATATTTTTCCAGATCTGCGCGGAATCCAATCCTGAATAAAAAGATGACACAATTGAGACAATGCGCTAATATTCAAATTAATCATTTGCTCATGCCTTCCCCATTCGGTTTCGTCAAAATAACCGAAATCGCCAAATCCGGCGTTGTTCACCAGGTAATCCACTTCCATTCCGAAGGCTTTTATTTCGTCGTAAACCGCCCGTACGTTTTCCGATTTAGTAAGGTCTTTCGCAATAACTTTCACCGATATACCGAATTTATTTTCCAGTTCTTGCTTTAAGTCGTTGAGTTCTTTTTCGCTTCGCGCGACCAAAATTAGGTTGTTGTTTTTCGAAGCAAATGTTCTTGCCAGCTCCGCTCCAATCCCTTTAGACGCGCCCGTTATTAATGCTGTTAGTTTCATTTCATGTGGATTTACGGAACAAAATTAAACTTTTTTCCGGTACTAAGGTCAAATTGACTGTTGCAATTGATTAATAAATCTTGAAAGGAAAGGTAAACGAAAATGAAGACATTGATATTTCTATCCGCTCTCATGTTGATTGGTTTTAATCTGAACGCTCAGGATAACAGCCGCGAGAGACGGATTGAACAAGAAAGACGAATGAGTCGCGTAACAACAGTGGAAGATCGGGTATCGAGAATGGACAATGCTCTCGAGTTAACCGATAAGCAGAAAGCCGAGTTAACGGAATATTTCAACGAGTTGGATGCGGAAAGGGCAAAAGCGCTTGAAAGCGTTCAGGAAACGAGAGTTGTACGAAGAGCCGAGGCTGAAAAAAGGCAGAAAACCAACGAAGAAAAACTAAAAAATATTCTAGGTGAAAAGTACGAAACCTGGCAAAAAACTCCGCGAAGCGGAAGAAATCCATCGGTTGCGGCAACCGGCAGACAGAATACCCGAAGCGGTTTCCAGTCGAACAGAACGGCGGCCAACCGCAAACCGATGACGGCTGAGCAGCAAGCCGACAGACTGACAAAGCGGTTGAATCTCAGCGAAACTCAAAAAAGAGAACTTACCGTTTTCTTAGAAAAGAATGAGAAAGCAAGAGAACAACGAATGGCTGATGAGAAACTTTCGCGCAACGAAAGAAGGCTGGAAGCCGAAAAGAAAGCTCAGGAGCACGCTGCCGAACTGGAAAAAATCCTGGGCACGGAAAAATATAACGAATTAATCGATTCGGGAAACCGAACCGTCAGACGAAAATAGATTTGTGAATTAATTTAATTGGGTTCTAATTGATAGAGTGCACACGGGTTGTGAAACTAGTGTGCACTCGCTTTTTTGGGGAGTTCCCGGATTGTACTTCCCGTCAGAATCTCACATCGTTTAAACTTTCGTCTCTATCCATCACTTTTTTGGCAAAAGGGCACAGCGGAAGGATTTTTAAACCTTTTTCACGGGCAAATTCTACGGATTTTAAAACCATCTGTTTGCCGTATCCTTTTCCGCCGAAATCGTCATCCACGCCCGTGTGGTCAATGATAAAACTGTTGTCATCTATCCATGTGTAGGTCATTTCTCCGGCGAGGTTATCGTTTTCATAAAGCAAAAAAATACCTTTTTTGCCGTTGTCTTTATGTTCTATACGTGTCATACTTCCTCCTTTTTTATGCTCAAAGCACCCGAAGGGCATTTGGCTACCTGGTCAATCATTTCCTGCGAAGTGGCATTTTCCATTTTTATCCACGGCCTTTCCTGCGGATTGTAAACTTTCGGTAACGTTTTCACGCAAATGCCTGAATGCGTGCAAAGATCGGGTTTCCATAGAATGGTAATTTCACCGTTGGTGTATTCTTTTGTTTTCATTTTGTAAATAATTACGTTGATGTATGGGTAAAACAATGTTCGGAAAAGAAAGTTTAGCGTGTTTACAGTTCAGATGGTTAAATGCGCGGGAGTTATCTCACCCGAATGGTCTCTTATGTTCGTTTCCGCCCCTTGTCTATCCGCAGAAAAATAAAGAGCAAAATCGTGAATCCCCACAACGACGAACCGCCGTAGCTAAAAAACGGCAGGGGAATTCCAATCACCGGCATAATGCCGATCACCATCCCGATATTTACCAGCAAGTGAAACAAAAAAATACTCACAACACCATATCCATACACGCGTCCGAATGTAGTGGTCTGGCGTTCCGCCAATGTGATAAGCCTAAGTATGAACACAGCAAAAAGCACAAGAATTAGCGTGGAGCCAACAAAGCCCCACTCCTCGCCTATTGTGCAGAAAATGAAGTCGGTATCCTGTTCGGGAACGTATTTGAGTTTGGTTTGCGTGCCGTTGAGAAAACCTTTTCCGAACATTCCGCCGGAACCGATCGCGATTTTCGATTGTCCCACATGATAGCCCGATCCGCGCAAATCCTGCTCCATGCCCAGCGTAACCTTAATACGCATTTGCTGGTGCGGTTGCAATACATCGCTAAAAACATATTCGCTCGATTCTACAAACGCAAACGAACCTACCACAAACATCAAAATATACAGGTACATCTTTTTCCAGTACCGGAGCGCCAGATATCCCAGGTAAACAGTAACCAATCCCAACGCAATCAGCGCCAGTAATCCCACATCTGCTTGCAGTTTCAGCAAATGCAACACCAGTCCCGCGGCAGAAACGATAAGGCCTAATCCCACGATCATAAAACTAACCTCGCGGCGTTTCATGTAGCTCCAAACCATGCCGGCGGCAAAAATGATGATGAGTGCAACTGAAACCACCTCTCCAACCGACAACATCCCCAACTGTATATCGGAGAAACGGATAGCCAGCACGAAATACAAAATAGCCGCTACACCCACAAAAAGAATTCCGCCCGGCAACCCTTCGCGATACAGCACAAAAATAAGGCTCAGGTAAACCAGCGCCGTTCGCTTTGCAGAATAACCAACACCAACGGAAACAAAATCAGCGCCATAACTATAATCAGGTTTTTCCGCTCCATCAACCTGAAATTGTACACGTTGAAGATTTTAGCCAGCGTGAGCGCGATTATGAATTTCATAAATTCGGCCGGCTGTAAGCGCACAGGACCCATCACGAGCCACGAACGAGAACCGTTGATTTCGGGAGCCACAATAAGCGTAATCACCAACAGCGCGATTCCCACAACGTAGGCCGCAAATGCATAGGTTTCGTAAAAAGAAGTATCGATTTTCAGAAGAGCAAAGGCAAGTACAAGCGACGTTCCCATCCAAACGAGTTGCATTCCGGCACGTCCCGACAGGTCGAACATACTTACGGCGTTTTCCAGATCGAAACTGGCGGCGTA
>CAKTUP010000004.1 GCA_934621705.1 uncultured Petrimonas sp. | reverse complement strand
TTCACGTAGGTATTTATATCGGTAACAAGCGCTTTATCCACGCATCCGATTATATTCAAATCGGAAGTTTTGACCCGGGCGATTCACTTTTCGACGAGTACAATTCCAATCGGTATTTGCGTACGAAAAGAATTATCGGCGAGGAAGGCACGAAAGGTATTGAACGGATTTTTGAGAATGAGCTTTACAAGTAACACACCCGTTTGAACGCTCTAAGCGGTCTGACGGATTACCCAAATTTTAAAGCGAGTTGGAACTCGCTTCACCCAAATGAAACAATCCCGACGTCAATTTATAAAATCATCGGCAACGGTTGCAGCAGCGCTTTCGTTGTCGTCATTGTCCGCTATTGCCAAAACCAAACGCATAAAATCTTCTTCGAAAATGAAATTATCCTGGACTCCCTACGACCTTGAACTTCGCCACACGTTTACCATTTCGGGATTTTCTCGCAAAACCACTCCCGTTGTGCTCACAAAAATCGAATACGATGGATTGGCCGGTTATGGCGAGGCGTCGTTGCCGCCGTATTTGGGCGAAACGCAGGCATCGGTTATCGAGTTTCTGAAGAAAGTGGATTTGTCCGCTTTTCCTGATTCCACACATCTAGATGAGATATTAACGTATGTGGATGGCATTGCCATAAACAACACGGCAGCAAAAGCATCTGTGGATATTGCTTTGCACGATTTAGTCGGGAAAATTATCGGTGCGCCGTGGTACAAAATGTACGGATTGGATAAAACCAATGTTCCCGATACCACCTTTACCATCGGCATTGATACCGACGATGTGGTGCGTGAAAAAACACGCGAAACGCTTGGGCGGTTCAATATTCTGAAAGTAAAAGTGGGCGGACCGGATGATAAAAGAATGATCGAAGCTATCCGTTCCATAACCGATTTGCCGCTGGCTGTGGATGCCAACCAAGGCTGGAAAGACCGCCGCGAGGCGTTGGATATGATTCATTGGCTAAAAGAAAAAGGCATTGTGATGGTGGAGCAGCCGATGCCGAAACTGGATTTGGACAATATCGCAAGATTGACCGAAGAAAGCCCGCTACCCATTTTTGCCGACGAGTCGCTTCAGCGATTGACTGATATAGAGCGCCTGAAAGGTGTTTTTTCGGGCATCAATATCAAGTTGATGAAATGTACCGGAATGCGCGAAGCCTGGAAAATGCGTAATCTTGCGGAGACGTTGGGTATGAAAGTGATGATGGGCTGTATGACGGAAACATCGTGCGCCATTTCGGCAGCATCGCAACTTTATGCCGGAATGGATTTTGCCGACTTGGACGGCGCATTGCTTATCGCCAACGATTGTTTTGACGGCGCAACGTTGGAAAAAGGCAAAATTATCGCGAATGATTTGCCGGGGATTGGGGTGAAATTAACAAAAAATATTTCGTTTGAAAGATAACGTATATCTCTAACCCCACCCGCTTCGCTCGTCCCCTTTATCAAAAGGGGACAGTAGCGCAGCAATATCATTTATCTATAGGTTGGTCTTGGTAGTTAGTGACTCTTCCCTTGTGATGCAAGGGAAGTACCCGATATAATCGGGGAAAGGGTTAGATATGATGTTTAATAAATCTTTCAAAATATATTCCTTATCTCAATTTTATCTCTGAACTTTCACTACTTTTGCGCCCGATTTTTAAACACGTTGCAATGAATCATTTTCTCACCATCGGGCTTCTCATTTGCTCCAATATCTTTATGACTTTCGCCTGGTACGGACATTTAAAACTGGCCGAAAATGCGTGGTTTAGTAAGCTGCCGCTTTTTGGCGTAATTGTTTTCAGTTGGCTGATCGCTTTTTTCGAATACTGTTTTCAGGTTCCGGCAAACCGCATTGGTTTCGATGGGAATGGGGGAGCGTTTTCGTTGGTTCAACTGAAAGTGATTCAGGAAGTGATTACGCTGGTGGTGTTTGTCGTTTTTTCTTCTATCGCGTTTCAAACGCAATTAAAACTAAATCACCTTATTGGATTTGTTTTCCTGGTGCTGGCAGTATATTTTATTTTTAAAGGATAAACAATCTCCATCCAATTGTCTTGGCTCTTGGTTCTTGGTTCTTGGTTCTTGGCTCTCACTTCACCAATTCTTCAAACAACCGCTCAAACGTTTTGTCTAAATTATCGGTTTTCCCGGGGTGGGGGCGCGATGTCTGCAACACGGAACTGCGCACGGAAGTGAGCCAGCGAAATCGTTCGGGGACATCCAAAAGTGCAATCGGTCCGGAATTTTTGCCGCCTGCGGCAATTTGTTTAAAAGTATCGAGGTGGTGGATGATTTCATCGTAATCCAGGCCGGAATGCATCAACCCGAATTTTTTAGTACACAAGTGATATTCCAGCCGGATATAATCTTCTTTCTTCGAAAAAAGTATCAACCCGATATTGAAAAACTCTTCCCGTTCAACCCTTGGAACCAGGCGGATAACAGCGTATTCGTATAATTTAACCTTGTGCATTTCCGGCTTCGTTTAAAAAGTGTTGAGAGTTCATTAACCGTGTTTTCAGAAACCGGAAATAGACATCGCGAATTTCGTCGGGAGTTTCCTGCACATCGCGCCACATCAGCCATTCATCGGGAATAAGCGCTACTATTTCCGAGAAAAAACCATCGTTTAGCTTCTCTTTTGCCCACTTGTCCGCTTCGTCGAGTTGCGTGGCTTGAGACAACAACACGTGATCTTTGATGTAAGGGAACGGGTTGAGCGCGTGCTTTTCGAAGTCTTTCCACGAATGATGAAAATAAAACGACGCGCCGTTATCGATTATCCACAATTCACGATGCCACAGCAGCAGATTGGTGTTGTTAAACGTGCGGTCGATGTTGGTGATAAATGCATCGAGCCACACGATTTTTGATGCCAGCAACGGGTCGATTTTCACGGACGGGTCGTAAGCAATCGCTCCCGAAAGATAATGCAGGCCAAGATTTAAGCCTTCGCTGCCTTTTAGTAAATCCTGAATTTCTTCATCGCCTTCGGTTCGTCCGAAATCCACATCAAGGTTGGCGAAAACCAGTTCGGGAACATTCAATCCGAGTTTCGATGCGATAAGTCCGCCCAACAGTTCCGATATCAACATTTTGGTTCCGTGTCCGGCGCCGCGAAATTTCAGCACATACTTGAAATCGTCGTCGGCTTCGGCTAACGCCGGCAGCGAACCGCCTTCGCGAAGCGGCACAATGTAGCGCATAACAGTTACGGTGCGGAGTGAGATGTCTTTTTTCATCGGATGCAAAGGTACGACAATTTCCCGGCTCTCGCGTCTTAGCTATCGAACTTTAATTCATCGGATTCCACCAAAATGCATCCGTGCTTATACATTTCGTCCAATGCTTTTTTATCGTCTCCCGCATTTACGTTTACCGGTTTAATGGCGTCGGTAATCACGTACGTGTGAAAACCTTCGTCGATAGAGTCAATGGCCGATGCTTTTACGCAGTAATCGGTGGTTAAACCGCAGACATACAGAGTGGTAATGTTGTTTTCGAGAAGATAATCGGGAAGAGAAACGTTGGTGGCTTCAAAAGCGGAATAGCCGTCGTCTTTATTGGCGGTGCCTTTTCGTAATTTCAGATCGATTTTCTCCGATTTCAAATCGGGATGAAAATCGGCGCCGTGCGTGTTGGCGATGCAATGCGGCGGCCAGTTTTCGAAATGAACAGAATCTTCGGGATGCCAGTCCTGCGACGAAATCACAACATCAAACTTATCGATTATGCTGTTGATCACGGGAACAACTTTGTCGCCGTCTTTCACGCCGAGCGCACCGCCCGGGCAAAAATCGTTCTGAACATCCACTATTAACAATGCTTTTTTCATTTTTATAAGACTTTTAGAATCAAGAGCCAAGAACCAAGACGGTTGAAGCCCTTGTACTTTAAGTTTATAACAAAGAAAAAGCTTTTCGGTTCGACATTCGTCTTTTTTAGACGGAAAGTGATAACTTTGTAAAGAGTTGGGCTGAAATTCAGTTCATCGTAAATCCCGAGTAAAAAATCAAGCATAATTTTATGGAACAGACCTTTGGCGAAAAAGTAATCGATTTCAACCGCAGCCTGCATTATTCGGGAAAACTACCCGAAGGCTTTCTGGTGCTGAATCCTTTTTTGGATAATCCTGAAACCATGGAAGTTATGCGTGCGTTTTATCAGAAATACTACAACGATTCGGCGCAACGTAAATTTATTATCGGAATTAATCCAAGCCGTCACGGAGCCGGAGTAACGGGTGTGCCTTTTACGGATACGAAGCGACTGGAGAGCGTTTGCGGCATTCGAATGAAATCGGCGCATACGCACGAAGTTTCATCGTTTTTTATGTACGAAATGATAGATGCGTACGGCGGCGCAACGGATTTTTATAACCGTTTCTACATCAATTCTCCTTTTCCGCTGGCCATTGTGCGCCGAACAAAAGATGGTAAATGGCTAAATGCCAACTATTATGATGAGAAAGGTTTGTTTGACGCTGTCAAAGGTTTTATGATCGATTCGCTGAAAAAGCACATCGGTTTGGGGCTGGATACTTCGGAAGTTTTTGTGCTGGGAAAGAAAAACGCCGATTTTATCCGTAAACTCAACCAGGAAGCCAATCTTTTTGAGCGATTAACCGTGCTGGAGCATCCGCGCTATATTCAGCAATATAAATCGAAAGAAAAGCAATTGTATATCGATAAATATTTGTTGGCGTTTAATTCGTAGCGTTTGACTCCGATAAATTACGTAAAAAAGCTCCCGACTCTGCTCAAAACACTTCTTCGTTTTATTTCGGGCTGCAGCTTTCCCATCATCTCCAAATGGCAATGGAGCAGTTCGCCTGTTTTTTCGTCGCGAAGGTGCAAACCGTTTCCCTGACAGAATTTATACGATTTACACGTGGCGCATTTCCCGGTTTTTGTCCATCGGCGGTCGCGCATCACTTGGTAACGCGAGTTCCACACCGCCCAGAAATCGTCTTTGTAAATATTTCCCTGAATATAATCGCCCCGAAGGCTGGGGCACGCGCTGATATCGCCGTTAGCCAGCACCGATGCAATATTTACGCCTGCCTGACAAAAGAACGGCGCGTCGCGTACTTCCATTTCGTAATCGGCCAAGTAGCCTTCGCAACCGTAGCTTACGCTAATTATGCCTTCTTTTCGGGTTTCGCGAATAAATTCCATCATTTGCACGAACTCTTCGGTAGATAGTTTCAGCAACGGATTGTCTTTGGCTCTCCCTTTCGGAAAAACGGTGAACAACCGCCAATGTTTAACGTCTAACGAAATGAGCATCGATTTTAGCTTGTGCAAATCGTTGATATTCTTTTTGTTTACGCACGTAACCACATCGTACACCAAGTCGGGTGTTCCTGCTGCGCGCGAAATGGCGTTGAGCGCCCTGAGCCACGACCCTTTTTTACCCCGAAACCATTCGTGCGACTCTTCGGTGTAGCCGTCCAGACTTACGGTTACGGAGCGCAATCCGGCATCGAGAAGCGCGTCGAGCCGCTCCTGCGACAGTCCCCAGCCGTTGGTTACAAATCCCCACGGATATTCCATGTTGTGAATTTCCCTGCCCGTTTCTTCCAGGTCTTTGCGCACGAGCGGCTCGCCGCCGGTAATTACAACCATGGTTTTGTGCGGATTCACGTGCGGACGAATATCGGCCAGAATTTTCAGAAAATCTTCCTTTGGCATATCGGAAACGACGTTTTCCTTGGTGCAATCGCTTCCGCAATGCACGCAGTTGAAGTTGCACCGCAGCGTACATTCCCAAAACAAATACGTGAGATTGTGCAGTTTGGTTTGCACCTTTTTGTGCTCCTGATAGAGCGAAAGGATCATATTTTTTTGAAGTTTCATGCTTGTAAAGATATCATTTGATGTTTTCCGTCGGACGTACTCCGTACATCGCGATGGGGTTGTTATCGAACCTATCGCGGATAATTCGGATGGTGTCGGCATTCTTTAACGAATCCAGTTTCGATTCGGCTTGTTCCTGTTTCTTTTCGGGATACGTTTTTCGGCAACAACTTATTAATCCCAATGCGCCTATCAAAGCGGCGATGATGACTTTATCGTAGAAATGCAGAAAGCGTTTTTTCATTTCTCTTCCTTTTTCTTATAAGTGGCTGCCGGCGTACCGTACAGTGCCATTGTTTCGTGTTTCAATTGGAAATTCGCATCGCCCTTTTCAAAAACGCCTTGATACCAATTTCCGGTACCTTTTTTTACATTTTTCATTTGCGAAGTGTTTACCGTAAGCGAGTCTTTGGCATATAATCCGCCGTTGTCCGTACCGTCTAAATCTTCGGCATAAATCCAGTGATCTACTCCCGGAAACTCGTTGAACTTCAATTCAAAATTGCCATCGGTATTGGTTTTCACGGTGTCGTTTCCGTAGGGCGATGTACGTGCTTTTCGAATAACGGCGATATTGGTAATCGGTTTTTGCGAAGATTTATCGGTAACTTTTCCTTTTACGATAAAATCGGCTGACGGCGTACCGTACTCAACTTTGGGTTCGATAATGTCGCATGCGGCAGTAAATCCCAAAATACTTAAAAACCAGGCAATAATTTTGGTGTAGGTTGTTAATACAATTTTCTTCATACGCTATCAATTTTTAGTTTTGATAAAATGAGTTCGTATTAGTATAGATGCAAATATCGTAAAAACGTTGCATGGAATTTCAATTATTTTCAAAAATAGCCACATTTTTTGTGATTTTGTCTCAATTAATGAAAAAAATCACTATTTGTAGGGATTGTTTCGTTTTTGTTTATCGCGTTACTTTGCAGTCTAAATTTAGTATATTTTTAACCCGATGAAAAGATTGACAGTTATTTTATTGGCCATCAGCCAGATTTTTATTTCTTACGCCACAACTATTGAACCCGATAAAGACGACACACCCAAAGATTCGCTCAAGGTGTATTACTTAGACGAAGTGGTGGTAAGCTCTTCGGTAAAAGAAACCAACCAGTTGAGAAATTTGCCTACGGCAGTTTCCGTTCTTTCGCCCAAGCAGCTCAACAATAATCAGATAGGGTCGCTTCCCGATATGAGCGCAGCCATCCCCAACTTTTTTATACCGTCTTACGGCTCCAAGGTTTCCACGCCCATCTACATCCGCGGAATCGGTGCAAGGCTGGGCTCTCAAACCGTGAGTTTGTATGTGGATAATGTGCCGAGTTTCAACCCGTCGGCATTCGATTTCGAGTTTCAGGACATTCAGCGCGTGGAAGTGTTGCGCGGAGCGCAGGGAACGCTTTACGGCCGCAATGCCATTGGCGGAATTGTGAATATTTATACGCTTTCGCCGTTGTCGTTTCAGGGCACATCGCTGATGCTGAGCGGCGGGAACTACGGACAGTTTTCGGTAAAAGGTTCCAACTACAGCAAGTTATCCGATAATTTCGGCTTGTCGGTTGGGGCTTATTATCAGAAAGACGACGGATATTTTCTCAACAACTATACCGGGAAAAACGTGGACGCGTCCGAAAACATGGGTGGAAAAATAAAAATGGAGTGGGAGATCACGCCATCGTTTAAAGCGTTGCTTTTCGGAAATTATGATTATGTAACGGGCGGCGCTTTTCCGTACATGCACGAAGATTCCACGGCGGTGAATTTCAACGAACCGTCGTCGTACGACCGTCATCTGCTCACGAACGGACTTTCGCTGCAGTACATGGGCAACGGTTTCAGCCTGAACTCAACCACCGGATACCAGTTTTTGAAAGACGATATGAAAATGGATCAGGATTACACGCCGTTATCGGTTTTCTCCATTCGACAGGAGCAAACGCAGCATTCGTTGAGTCAGGAGATAACGCTGAAATCGGAAACGCAAAACAAATACCGCTGGGTGGTAGGCGCTTTCGGATTTTACGACAACCGCACCATCGACACGCCGGTAGCCATTAAAAAGGATGGAATCGTAGGCCTGCAATCGGTTTTTGATGCGCTGGCAAGAAATCCGAACACTCCTGTGGTTATGAAATATACCACGGATCGCATTGATCTTCCGGGAGTTTACAAAAAACCATCGAATGGTTTGGCGTTGTTCCATCAATCTACATTGAATGATATTTTCGGATTAAAAGGCTTGTCGGCAACCGGCGGTATCCGGCTCGATTACGAACATGCCGAAATTGATTATTTCACCGAAAGCAAAGGCGCCGATATAGAATTTCGCTTCAGACAAGCGCCGCAGACGGCTCCGGGAACGCCAGTGAATGGCGATACCATTATGCAGGGCACTTTCAGCAAAAACTTCGTGCAGGTTTTACCCAAATTCGCGCTGAAATATCAACCCGTTGAAACGGCTTTTGTGTATCTTTCGGCATCGAAAGGCTATAAAACAGGCGGATACAACGAGCAGGCCTTCTCCAAGTTGCTTCAAAACTCGTTAATGGAATCGCTGATGCGCAACGCGATGAAAGCAATGCCGCAACGTCCCGGAGGCGGCGGTGGCGCTCCAACTACTGCACCCCCAACCAGCGTGCAGACGCCCACGCTTGAACAGCAACTTTCGTACGAGCCCGAAATTAGCTGGACGTATGAACTGGGCGGACGTTGCGAAATGTTCGGAAGAAGGCTTAAAGCCACATTCGCCTTGTTTTACACGAAAGTGGACAATATTCAAATCATTCAGCTTATTGATCAGGGTACGTTCGGCCGGGTTGTTACCAATGCCGGAGAATCTACCAGCAAGGGCGTGGAACTGAGTTTACGGTATAACCCCACCAATAACTTTACGTTGTTTACCGAATACGGTTTTGCCGACGCGCGCTTTGCCGATTATCTCACAACCACAAAAGAAAACGGCAAGGATGTTGAGGTAGATTACTCCGGAAACTACATTCCCTTTGCTCCGCAACACACGCTGAGCATTGGCGCCAGCTACGTGTTTCATTTCAACTACGGTTCGTTTATCGACCGGTTGATCGCCAATATGCAATACACCGGCGCCGGAAAAATTTACTGGACGGAAGACAACTCGGTTTACCAGCCGTTCTACGGATTAACCAACGCCAGCGTTACTGCCGAAAAAGGTTCTTTTGCACTGGAACTTTGGGGAAAGAATATATTCGATAAGAAATACAACTCGTTCTATTTCAAAGCATCGGATATGGCCGGAAAAGAGAATCCTTACGTGCAACGGGGATATCCCGTTCGCTTGGGTGCAACGGTGAGATATACGATTAATAGATAATTTTATGGCAATTTGGTTGTAATTCAGTAGATATTCATTGTGGAGTTGAATAATTCGACGAGACGACAAATAACGGCAAAGCTGAATATTGCGTAGTTAATTACGCGAAGCAAATTACAACCGGATTGTTCCGTTTGCTATCAAAATAACCAATAAGATTGCCGCCGCAATCAGCGTCAGCATAAAAGCCCATTCCCAGCGTTTGGGCTTTTGTTTTTGTTCGTGCCTGCCTTTCAGGAAAACGATGGCGCCAACCGCATAGAAAATAATCGATAGAAAAAGATACCGGATGCCAACGGCGTAAATAACGTAGGTAGCGTACAACGTTCCCAAAACGGCAATCAGCCTGTTGATGTTTTTCTCCCGATTATCTCCAAAAGAGATTTTTACGGCATAAAGTGACGAAAGCAGATAAGGAATAAGCACCATGGTGGTGCCGATGGTAATTGCCCAAAGATAGGTTTCGTTGAATGCCGACGAAAGAATGGAGAGCAGGAAAACCTGTGTGAAAATTTGCGTAAGCAATAGCGCATTAACGGGAGTTTCTTTTTTGTTTGTTTTGGCCAGCGCTTTCGGCATAACGCCTTCGCGTGCCGATGCATACATCGTTTCCACCGATAAAATGATCCACGATAAACTCGCGCCCAACACCGAGATCATAATCCCCACCTGTACGATAAACGAGCCGGCGCTTCCGATCATCGTTTTTCCCAGCACAAGCGACAGCGGCGTGTCTGAAGCGGCGAGTTCTTTGGCCGGAACGCTCGCCATGGCAATGATCGTAATCAGGACATAAATGGCCAGCACCGAAAACACCGAAATAATAGTTGCCCGGCGCACCGTCTGCTGGCTTTTGGCGCGTCCCGATAATACCGAAGCCGCTTCTATTCCCACAAAGCACCACAACACCACCGCCATGGCATCTTTTACCTGCAACAACGGAGTGGTAGATTTTCCGTTGGAAGCCAGTTTGGTTTGCCAGTCGGGAACGTTGAAAATTTCGTTATTCACCAGCGAAAATCCCAATAAAATCACCAAAGCGATAGGCACAAGTTTGGCAACGGTAACCACAAAATTCAGGATAGCGCCTTCGCGAACACCCGACAACAAAATAAAATAATAGAGCCAAAGGATCGCCGAACCCAGTATAAAACAGGTTAACGGTGAAAGCGCGTACTCGCCCAGTAAATCGTTCAGCGTTTTAAAAAACAGCACCAAATAGCTGATATTTCCCAGCCATCCCAGCGACCAGTAACCCCACGCGGAATTGAATCCCATATAGTCGCCGAAACCGTCGCGCGCGTAAGCGTAAATACCGCTTTTGAGTTCCGGTTTTTTGGCAGACAGATAGATAAAAACCAGAGCAAGCATCAATGCTCCCGCCCCGCCGATGATCCACGTGATCAACGTACCCATCGGGTTGGCAACGCTGATAAGGTCTTTCGGCGAATTAAAAATCCCCGACCCGATCATCGATCCCAGCGATACGAAGACCAAAAGCCAAAGTCCGAGCTGTTTTTGTTGTTTCATCCTTCAAGCAAAAAGTAGAAACACAAAAGTAGGAAAAATAGATTGTTGTTTGACCACATCGCATATTTTTCTTAATTTCGCACTTCAATTTTAAAACACAACATTTTATGCACAATTGGTTTGAATGCAAGGTTCGATATGATAAGACCCTGGATACGGGTATGATAAAAACGGTAACGGAGCCGTATTTGGTGGATGCGCTGTCGTTTACCGAAGCCGAAGCGCGGATTATTGAAGAAATGCAGCCCTATATGTCGGGCGAATTTACGGTTTCCGATATTAAACGGGTGAAGTTTTCCGATACGTTTTTCAACGAAACGGGCGACCGATATTACAAAGCCAAACTCTATTTCATTACGCTGGACGAGAAAAGCGGCGCCGAGAAGAAAACGGCCGTGAACATGCTCGTGCAGGCAACCACGCTGAAGGAAGCGGTGGAAACGGTGGAAGCCGAAATGGGAAAAACAATGATCGATTATACGCTGGCATCGGTAAACGAAACGGCTATTATGGACGTATTTAAGTACGTTGCGGAAAGCAAATCCAAGGCCGAAGAATGAGCGTAAAAGCCAATATCGATACCCTGCGCGAATCGGTTCCATTGGAAGTGAAAATCGTTGCGGTTTCCAAGTTTCATTCCAACAACGAAATTCTGGAAGCTTACAACGATGGTCAATTGCTGTTCGGCGAAAGCCGTGTGCAGGAACTCGCGGCAAAACAATCCGCGCTTCCCGCCGATATCGAGTGGCATTTTGTGGGCAGCCTGCAACGCAACAAAGTGAAATTTATCGCGCCGTTTGTGCATCTTATCCACAGCTTGGACAACGAGCGGCTGATGCTCGAAATCGAGAAGCAGGCGGCCGCCAACAACCGGAAAATCGCCTGCCTGCTGCAACTTCACGTGGCCGACGAAGAAACCAAATCGGGTTTTTCACCCGACGAATGCCGCCGATTTCTTGCCGAAGGCAACTGGCGCGATTGTTCGCACGTGCAACTCGCCGGCGTAATGGGAATGGCCACCTATACCGATGATTTGGAGCAGGTGCGAAGCGAGTTTCGGTTGATAAAATCGTTGTTCGACGAGTTTAAACAGCAGTATTTTGCCGATGATGAAAACTTCAAAGAAGTATCGATGGGCATGTCGGGCGATTACGGTATTGCCATTGAAGAAGGTGCGACCATTATTCGCGTGGGGACGTTGATTTTCGGGGAAAGGTGAAACGGGGTGCGAGGTGCGGGGTGCGGTTGCGTGGGCGTTTGTCGAATTTTACTCCAAATATTCATAGCCCGCAACTCTCCCCTTTACCAAAGGGGAGTACCGCCGGTAGGCGGGGAGGGGTTTAGTGTCGCTACACATTCTTGTACTCCTTAATAATACACAGCCAAAAAATTCCCAATACTTCAAACTTTTCCCAAAATCACTCATTTTATCAATAAAAAACATTATTTTTGCCCTAATTGAAAATCGAAAAACATTCATTCGAAATGACAAACTTACAAACAACATTCGCCGGATTAACCCTGAAAAATCCGTTTATAGCTGCCAGCAGCGGCTTAACCAACTCGTTATCGAAGATTAAAGAACTCGATAAAGCCGGAATCGGGGCGGTGGTTCTTAAATCGTTGTTCGAAGAACAGATTGAGAATCACACCGAAAAACTCACCCAAATCTCCGATTATCCCGAAGCAGCGGACTACATCAACGCCTACATCGAAATGAATCACGTGGAGAAATACCTTGAACTGATCCGTTCGGTAAAGGAGACGTGCAGCGTGCCCGTTGTGGCCAGCATAAACGCGTATAAACTGACGCGCTGGACGGATTTTGCCAAAAGCATTGAAGATGCAGGAGCCGACGCCATTGAACTAAACGTGTTTCTGCTCAACGCCGGCGAATTCGGAGATACGTATCTGGAAGATTCCTATCTGAGCATCGTAAAACAGATGAAAAAAACGGTGAAAATTCCGGTGGTGGTGAAGATGGCCAAAAACATCGGAAACCTGCCCGGCCTGGTGGGCAAAATGAAAGCGCTGGGAGCCGACGGAATTGTGCTTTTCAACCGGTTTTATCAGCTCGATATCGATATCAACAAAATGGAGATCACTGCCGGAACGGTTTTCAGCAATCCTTCCGATTTTCACGATACGCTGCGCTGGACGGCCATTGTTTCGGGGCGAGTGCCCGATTTCGATATCGCCTGCTCCACCGGAGTACATTCGTGGGAAGACGCCATCAAAGGAATTCTTGCCGGAGCATCGGGCGTTCAGCTTTGCAGCGTGCTCTACGAGCAGGGAGTTGACGCGGTAGGCAATATGATAACCTGCGTGGAAGAATGGATGGAACAAAACAATTACGAGTACATTTCCGATTTTAAAGGAAAGCTCAACTATGCCAATATCGCGAGCCCGTTGTTATACGAACGTGTTCAGTTTATGAAGTATTTCTCAAGCTATCAGCAATGAACATTCAACAACTCGAATACATAATCGCGGTTGACAACCACCGCCATTTTTCGAAGGCGGCCGAAGCGTCATTCGTTACTCAGCCCACGTTGAGTATGATGATCCAGAAACTGGAAGACGAGCTGGGCGTTAAAATTTTCGACCGTACGCAGCTCCCGGTTCAACCCACCGAAATCGGACGGAGAATTATCGATCAGGCACGTGTTTCCGTGGCGCAGATAAATCAGATAAAAGAGATTATTTTAGAAGAAAAAGGCATTATAAAAGGCACGTTCCGGCTGGGAATTATTCCTACGGTTTCGCCCTATCTGCTGCCCAAACTGATGGATGTTCACGCGCAGGGAAACACCGATATCCGCATTACCGTGAGAGAACTGACAACCGAAAATATACTCCGGGGCTTGGCGAACGATTCGCTCGACGGCGGAATTCTGGCAACGCCGCTAAACGACGATTCCATTGCCGAACGGCCGCTTTATTACGAGCGTTTTTTCGCGTATGTTTCTCCCAAAGAACGATCGCTTTATGTGAAAAACGAATTGGACGAGAATGATTTAAACAGTTCCAAGCTTTGGATGCTGGACGAAGTTCATTGTTTCCGCACGCAAATTCTGCACCTGTGCAACCTGAAAAAAAGGCGCAATTCGCCCTCTATTTTCTCGTTTGAAGCGGGAAGCATCGACACGCTTATAAAAATTGTGGATGACAACGACGGACTCACCGTTATTCCCGAAATGGCAACCTATGATCTTTCCGAGCAGCAAAAGAAAAACGTCCGTCCGTTTAAAGATGCCACGCCTGTTCGCGAAATCAGTCTCATTACCCGAAAAGAATTTATTCGCGAGCGATTGATCGGTATTGTTATCGACGAAATAAAGAACGCTATTCCGGCTTCGCTCAAAGACGCGGCGTTGAAAAAATACATAGTGCCGTTGTAGTATTCGTCTTCTTTTCCGTTTTTTGAAAAAAATATGCAGCCGCTCGATATCATCCACAAGTATTACAAGCCGGGAACCAAACTCTACGACATTTACATCTCTCACGTAATCGATGTAACCAACAAGGCGTTGCTGGTAGCGCAAAAGCATCCCGAACTGGCCATCGATGTGAAATTTCTGGAAGAAGCCGGAATGTTGCACGATATAGGTATCTTTAAAACCCGTGCTCCGCACATCGCTTGCGAAGGAAACTTTCCCTATATTTGCCACGGCTTCTTAGGTCGCGAATTGTTAACTCAAGAAGGCCTTCCCCGGCACGGAATGGTCTGCGAACGCCACACCGGCACCGGACTGAGCCTGGAAACCATACTGCAGAAAAAACTTCCCATCCCGCATCGCGATATGCGCCCACGGAGCCTGGAAGAAAAAATCATCTGTTTTACCGATAAGTTTTATTCCAAATCGCAGTTGGGCAAAGAAAAACCGATAAAAAAGATAAGAGAAAGTTTGCGAAATCACGATACGCATCAGGTAGAGATATTTGATGAATGGTGCGAATTTTTTCTTTGATTATTTCTTTTTTATGTTATCTTTGTACCATATTGGTACACTTTAAAGCCGGAAATATATGATAATTATCAGTTCACGGGAATTCAGGAACAATCAGGCAACGTATCTCGACAAAGTAGATAACGGTGATGAAATACTTGTTCAAAGAGGGAGAGATAAAGCGTATCGAATTACGCCGATAACTGAATTTGATACTGTAATTGAACGGAATTTCATTCTTGAACCCGATAATGAACTCCAAAAAGCCATTACGTTTGATGAATTATTGGTTGGAGTAAAAGAAGATTTAAAGGAAATATTCAGCGGAAAGAAAGATGCGCGTATTGGTTAGTCCCGAAGTTCGTTCATACTTATACGAGCTTTCTTTACTTTTGTACGAAAAAGATTATTTCGGGTTTCTCGAATCGGCCGAAAGATATGTCGAAGAGTTGTTTACAGATATCACAACCACCTTGCCGTATAGGTTGAAACGTCCCGCTCCTCCCTATTTTCAGCGCTACGGTAAAAAACTGCTGTACGCCACATTCACCAAAAACAAAACCACTCAATGGTACGTATTTTTTAATGTGTATCAGGAAAATAACGAAATCGTTTATTTGGTTCGCTATATTTCCAACAACCACATGATTGCACATTTGTTTTCCTCATAAATTCTACGTTTTAGAATAAAATTGCAATATCCTTTCTTAATTTTTATTCCTGTCATATTTTTGGCAAACTATTTGCAGTAATAAAATCTGAATATTCAAAATTTTTATTGCTGCAAGGCGATTATTATATTTATCAGATGATTATGAATAGAAATAACGATTATACCGATCCCGAAGAATTGTACGATGACGATATGAATTTGGATCCCACCCGGGAAGATATCGATGAGTTGAAAGCCAACATCGAAGACAATTTGTCAGAAGAATCCGATCCCGTACGGGAATTACAGACAAAATACAACGAGTTAAACAACAGTTATTTGCGGCTTCACGCTGAATTCGACAACTTCCGCAAGCGCACAATGAAGGAAAAAGCCGATATCATAAAAAGCGGCGGCGAACGCGTGCTGACGGATATGTTGCCGCTTGCCGACGATTTCGAACGTGCTATGCAGGCGCTTCACGCGGCAGAAGACAAAGCCGCGATGGTGGAAGGAATGGATTTGATTTATTCGAAATTCGTGAATTTCATGAATCAACACGGTGTAAAAGAAATTGAAGCCGTTGGCCAGCCTTTCGATGCCGATAGATTTGAAGCTATTACCACCGTTCCCGTTCAGGATGCAGCCCAAAAAGGCCTGATAATTGATTGTGTACAAAAAGGATACGAGTTAAACGACAAAATTATCCGTTACCCGAAGGTTATTGTAGGAGAGTAAAATGGCAGCAAAAAGAGATTATTACGAAATACTGGAAGTTTCGAAATCGGCATCGGCCGAGGAGATAAAGAAAGCATACCGCAAGAAAGCCATTCAGTATCACCCCGATAAAAATCCGGGCGACCACACTGCCGAAGAGAAATTCAAGGAAGCGGCCGAAGCCTACGAAGTGCTCAGCGATGAGAATAAACGTGCCCGTTATGACCAGTTTGGCCATGCCGGAGTTGGTGGAGCCGCCGGAGGCGGTTTTGGCGGAGGAATGTCGATGGAAGACATTTTCTCGCAATTTGGTGATATTTTTGGTGGCCATTTCGGCGGATTTGGCGGTTTCGGCGGATTTGGCAGGTCGGGAAGACGTACCAACCGCGGCTCCGATCTTCGGGTGAAAGTGAAACTCAACCTGAAAGAAATTCTCAACGGAGTTGAAAAGAAGATAAAAGTAAAAAAATACGTAGCTTGCTCGCCGTGTAACGGCAACGGCTCGGATAACGGAAACTCGGTTTCTACCTGCACAACCTGCAACGGAAGCGGTATGGTAACGCGTGTTCAGAACACCATTCTCGGGCAGATGCAAACCACCACAACCTGTCCTTCCTGCAACGGCGACGGAAAAACGATCACCAAGAAATGCGCGCATTGCAACGGCGATGGAATCGTGCACGATGAGGAAGTTATTTCCATCAAAATTCCTGCCGGGGTGGAAGAAGGAATGCAGCTATCTATGTCGGGGAAAGGGAATGCAGCCCGCCGCGGAGGCATCAACGGCGATTTGCTGATACTGGTGGAGGAAGAGGAAGACCCGAACTTAATTCGCGACCACAACGACGTGATTTACAATCTTTTCATTAGTTTCCCCACGGCTGCTTTGGGCGGAACGGTAGAAGTTCCCACCATAGAAGGTGTGGCCAAAGTGAAAATCGATCCGGGAACGCAACCCGGCAAGGTGCTACGCCTGCGCAACAAGGGATTACCAACCGTAAATGGCTACGGAACGGGTGACGAACTCATCAACGTAAACGTTTACGTTCCTGAGAACCTAAGCGATGCCGAGAAAAAGAAAATTTCCGAAATGGATAAATCGGAAAACTTTGCTCCGTCGAAATCGGCAAAAAAAAGTGTTTTCAATAAATTCAAAAAGATGTTTGATTAAACCACATAAATTCATTTGTAAAATAGCGGTAAACTTTGGTTTGACCGCTATTTTTTTTCTCCACGCGACAAGTCGCATGGAGTTAGTATAATGGCGCACTCTGTGCGCCGACTCAGAAGAATTCGTAGGATTATTGGATGGATTTAATGTTTTTTGTTAAATTAAATTTAAATCGTAATAAAAACGGCGAAATAGATTATAAAACAGAACATATTTCAAACATTTTTTGTTCTTTTGTCAACGTTAATTAAAAACACAGCAATAAAACTATGAGTAGCTATTCCATCAAATCCCTGGAGCAATACTTCAAGGTGTACAGGCGTTCGATTAAAAATCCGAAAAAATTTTGGGCTAAAATTGCGGAAAACAACTTCACGTGGTATCAGAAATGGGATAAAGTGGTGGAGTTTGATATGCAGAAAGCAGAATTTACCTGGTTCAAAAATGCAAAAGTAAACATCACCAAAAATTGCATCGATCGTCATTTAGCCAATTACGGAGATAAAAATGCCATCATTTTTGAGCCGAATAATCCCGACGAACCCGCCCGATACTATACGTACAACCAGCTCTACGCCGAAGTTTCCAGAATGGCTAACGTGCTTCGCGATAATGGAATTAAAAAAGGCGACCGAGTCTGCATTTACCTTCCAATGATTCCCGAACTCGCTTTCAGCGTATTGGCGTGTGCGCGAATCGGGGCCATTCATTCGGTGGTGTTTGGCGGGTTTTCGGCCAATGCTCTATCTACCCGAATAAACGATAGTACCTGTAAAATGCTTATCACTTCCGACGGTGGATTTCGGGGCGCCAAAACCATCGATCTGAAAAAAATTGCCGACGATGCGCTGAAAAATTCCCCCAGCGTCGAAAAAGTGTTGGTCGTGAAACGCACCCATCAGCCGGTGGAAATGAAAGAAGGACGTGATCTCTGGCTGCAGCCCCTGTTGGATGAAGCGCCGGCAACCAGTATGGCTGAAGTAATGGATGCCGAAGATCCGTTGTTTATTCTTTACACATCCGGCTCTACCGGAAAATCCAAAGGGATGCTGCATACAACGGCCGGGTATATGGTTTACACGGCATACACGTTTAAAAATGTGTTCAATTATTCGCCCGAAGATGTTTATTGGTGTACCGCCGATATCGGGTGGGTAACCGGACATTCCTATATCGTTTACGGGCCGCTGTTGAACGGGGCTACCACGATTATTTTCGAAGGAATTCCGTCGTATCCCACGCACAGCCGGTTTTGGGAAGTGATCGAAAAACACAAAGTGAATCAGTTTTATACGGCGCCCACGGCTATACGCTCATTGGCGAAAGAAAAAATAGAATATGTGCAGCCTTTTCAATTGGATTCGTTGAAAGTTATCGGCTCCGTGGGTGAACCGATAAACGAAGAGGCCTGGCATTGGTACAACGACCACGTGGGCGGAAAAAAATGCCCGCTGGTGGATACATGGTGGCAAACCGAAACGGGCGGCATTCTCATTTCGGCCATTCCTTTCGTTACGCCCACCAAGCCAACTTACGCTTCATTGCCGTTTCCGGGAATAAAACCGGTTTTGATGGACGAGTTGCGAAACGAAATTCAAGGAAACCAGAAAATAGGAAACCTGTGCATCGAATATCCGTGGCCGGGAATTGCCCGAACCATTTGGGGTGACCATCAGCGATTTATCGATACGTATTTTACCACGTTTCCGGGCAAGTATTTTTCAGGCGACGGTGCGTTGCGCGACGAAGTGGGTTATTACCGCATCACGGGGCGGGTGGACGATGTGATTATCGTTTCGGGGCACAATCTCGGCACCGCACCCATCGAAGATGCCATAAACGAACACCAGTTTGTGGCCGAAAGCGCCATTGTGGGCTATCCACACGATATCAAAGGAAATGCCCTGTACGGCTTTGTGGTTATTAAAGAAACGGGTGAGTGGCGTATTAAGGAGAATATGGTCAAGGAAATTAACCAGCTTATTTCAGATCAGATCGGAGCCATCGCGAAGCTGGATAAAGTGCAGTTCGTGAGTGGATTACCGAAAACGCGTTCAGGAAAGATCATGCGCCGCATCTTACGAAAAATCGCCGAAGGCGAAGAGTCCGATTTTGGAGATATAACTACTTTGGTAAATCCGGAAGTGGTGGAAGAGATAAAGAAGGGAAGATTGTGAGAGAAGTGGTGACGATGCCTTTGGCTTCATAAAAAACGAAGGCAAAGCCTTCGTCTCCCTATAATTTATAAACAGCATCCTGACGGAGCGATTCATAATCACTCCGTCAGTAATGAACTTTAAACCTTAAACTTTAAACGTTTACAGTTTATTGCACTTCTCGAAGAAGTTTATCGCTTCCAGTTCTTTGCGGATAACGGCTTCTTCTTCGTCCGTAACGTTTTGAAACGGCGTACGGTTGATACCCAAATCCACTCCGATAAGTTTCATAATACGTTTTCCGGCAACAATGTTTCCGCGATACTTGGCAATTACGTTAATCACGTCCTGCGCATAGTTTTGCAACTCACGCGCTTTATCGATATTGCCGTTGTTGTATTCGTTGATAATTCCCACCAATACGTTCCCAATATAACTTCCGGTTCCGCTGATTCCGCCTTGTGCACCGCCCATGATCAAGCCGTTTAGAACGGTTTCATCCTGTCCGTGCAGCATATCGAACTTTCCGTTTTCATACAGCATACATTGGTTGTATTCGTAGAAACTTTCGTACGTGTATTTAATTCCGGCAAGGTTGGGAATGCGCCCGTCGGCAGCTTTCAGGAAAGGAAGCATCGGCAGATAAACGCCGTTGAGCACCGGAATATGGTAGAAATAAAACGGAAGGTTTGGCGCGCCGCAAGCTATTTCTTCGCAATATTTTACCAATTCTTCCACTCGCCCGGCTTTGGGAAACGGTGATGCCATGGCTCCGATACCGAACGCGCCGATTTCTTGTGCGTGGCGTGCCATCTCGTGGCTGTCTTTGATACATGTGGCACCTACGTGAACGATAACTTTAAACTCTTCGGGCGCAACCGATACCCATTTTTCGGCAAGGCGTTTGCGTTCGTCTACCGTAAGCATATAGCCTTCACCCGATGATCCGTTGATAAACACGCCGATAAGTCCGTTTTTTTGCAATATGGCAGCGTAGGCGGCGATAGGATTGAGATCTACTTCACCGTTTTTGTCGAACGGCGTAAACGGGGCAACGATAAGGCCTTTAATTTTTTCGAATTTCATATTATTTGTTTTTATGTGATGATTATTTACTCTTTAACTCTTCTTCTTGTGGATATGTCAGTTCCTGTTTCGGTTTCAGGAAAGCCAGCATTAGAATCACCGCCGCCAGCACCACGATGGCTAATTTGCTGAAATCGGCTCCCAGATTACCGGCATCGGTAGAACTTCCAAGCATGAGCGTAACGGCATAACCGGCAAAAACACCCATCATATTCATAATTCCGTAAGCTGTGGCGCGGTATTTTTGCGGAATGATCTGACAAAGTATCGGCATATTGTTGGTGTCGAACATGCCAAATCCGATTCCGAAAAGCATGGCTGCACCGATAAGCCCGGCATACGAATGTCCGAAGCCCAGCAAAATAAGAGATGGAATGGTAAGCGTTAAACCGATAACGCTGGTGTAAATGCGTCCACGGATGTTTTTTTGAACCCATCGGTCAGACAGCGGCCCGCCGATAAGTACGCCGATAAACGATGCAATAGCGATAGAAATCGTAGCCATAGGCCCGGCTTTTGCCATTTCAATTCCCAAATTTTCGGAGAATAGGGTGGGGAGCCAGTTTTTGGTTGCCCAGCCGGGAAAACTCGGAGCCATAAAGTAAAACAGCATGATCCAGAACGAAATTGTACCCAAAATAATGCCAAACGACCTGAAAACGGATTCTTTTTTAATGGGTGTTTCCTGCGGATTCACTTTTAATCGGGCGGTTTTTGTGCCTGCGTGGCCTTCCTTGTCGTGCAGAAGGAACACGAGCAGCACGGCATAAATTATTCCGACAATGCCGAACCAGTGGAAAACCGTGTGCCAGCTGTAATTGGCGGCAATGGTAGCTCCAAATCCGCCCAGCGCCTGCCCCGTGTATAAGCCCGACATGTGAATTCCGATAGCCAGCGAGCGGGTTTTCGACGAGTGAAAATCGGCGATCATGGCCAGTCCCGTGGGAAGGTAAAGCGCTTCGCTCACGCCCATCAGCGCGCGCAGCCAGTAAACCTGCTCATACGTTTGGGCATAACCCATTCCGTAAGTTACGGCCGACCAAACGAACAAACTGCCCACAATGAGCCATTTACGGTTTATGCGGTCAGCAATTATTCCCGCCACGGGACTCATCAGTCCGTAAATGAGCAGAAAAATACCCATGACGCGCCCAAAATTCTCGGCGATGGCCAATTCCTTGATGTCTAATTGCATAGACGATTGCATGGTGGAAAGCATCTGGCGGTCGAGGTAGTTGAGCAACGCTACAAACCACAACAGCCCGACAAGTATCCACGGATAATATTTACTATTTTTCATTTATAAAAGATGTTAGAACCAAGAATCAAGAGTCAAGACTTTAGACTGCGGACTTTGGTTGATTTTGTTTAAATATGTTGAGATATCTTTGTCAAAGTTTGTTACTGCAATTCGCCTTTAAAGGTTATTGCCGAACGAACGCCGGGTTTCAACTCGCCTTGCACGGCGTAAAACTCTTTTCCGTTGAAAACGAGGGTAGCGCCTGCTCTTGCAGCATCCTGCGTAGTGAGGATGGTTGTCCACTTAGTGGTTTCGGTGTCAAAAATACGACATTCGCGATTGAATTTGTAATATTCTATCGGTTGTGTCATATAATTTTTCGAAAATTCCAAATTCAATCGGCTTTTCTCTTCGGCAGATGTAGTGGTGTTGTTTCCGATGTTGTATTGCGTGGTAATGGCATCAAGAAAAATGTCGTGATTTACGCCACCTAAGCAGAGGATATATCTATTGTCAATCGGCATTGCTGTTGCACCGCCCAATGAGAATGGTTGTTGCGTTTCGGGTTCTGTTTGCTCTCCCACTTTTTCCCACGTTTGTGCCGAAACGTCGTAGCGAAGCACATCGGTTGCCATTGCCGGTTTCGCGGTAGCATTTCCACCAAAGAATCCTCCCATCAGGTAAACGAACGTTTTTCCCTCCTTTTCGATGGCTGCCATTACCGGTTGAATACGAGGAGTTCCGGGAAAATCGGGGAGTTTGGTCCATACGGTATCGGTTTTCGCGTTGATGGTGTAAAGCGAGTTTGACGGCTTGCCGTTTTCAACGCCGCCACCAACGAAAACCACATCGTTCAGGGCACATCCGTACAGGTTGTCCATCGGTGCGGGAAGCGCGGAAAATGGCAATAGGCTTACAGAATTGTTTTCAGTGAGCGTTATTTTGTAGCAGTCCGCGAGAGATTCGGATGCTGTGTTTCCACCAATCCACAGCGCGCCGTCCGAAAGGGGAACGGATATGCCGTAAGCCGATTTTTGGGGTAGTTTTCCGATTTGCTTCCAAGTATTTTGAACCGAGTCAAAAAGCATTATTTCGTCGTAAAAGGCTTTTGCACCTCCTTCAAAACCAAGTTTATCGGGAAAATTGGCACCGCCGGCAACAATGAGTTTGTCGTCAATAAGCGCTGCGTAGGTTGCCGATACGCCTTTGGCGAGATGGCCTTCCAGTCCGGCGGTAGGCAGTTGTGTTAAGTTGAGTTTCATTTGTTGGGTGTTGTTATTTTTGCACGAAAACAGTATTCCGATAATGAATACCGCAACTGTTGTTTTTATTGTTGGAATAATTCTATTTTTCATTTTTCTTCACGAAGCCACAGGCATCGTCTCCCTATTTTCTCTTCTCCGGACTGTACACCAATCCTTCCACCGCATTTTTGCCGTCGGGCGTAACGAATACAAAGGTAAACATCCATTTTTGCAAACGAACTTCGGGTGTACTGAATTTCCCGACGGGAAGTTTTAAGAAGACCTTGTTCCAGCCTTTGTTGAGTTCAACAGAAATGGGCGGACGTGCCTGAAAGTTTTCGTTTTTCAACGTTATCTCATTCGATTTCTGCGTGTGGGTGTTTTCCCAAACGGGTGGATCGACTTCTTTATCGTTCACAAAAATGCGGCTTTCGCGATAATCCCATTTGCCTTGCGGCGGAGCTAGATCGGCTTCGGAACGGCTGTAATCTTGCGTGCTTGCCCATAACCCTACGGTTTGCGCTTTGGGCGAATAAACATACGTGTAGGCGTATGCCGTGTGGTTTTCCTGCGGCTCAGGATAGAAAGTGGGGACGAGTTTTCCCCACACGTGACGCAGGTAAATTCCGGCACCAACTGCTTCTTTAGAGCTAAAAGTATTTCCATTGTAATTGTAATTTTCCGCAATTTCGGTTTCGGGCGGAAAAGATTTCAGTAAATCTCCCTCGTTGGGAAAAGCGTCGGTAATGCGCCAGCGAACGTTGGTTTGACGAACGTAAGCGAATGGTTCGCGGGCAAAAGTGTGGTTTTTGTGCCAAAGCATCCGGTTCTCGAAATCCGCAAAATCTTTGAAAACCGTGTCGTCTTCATCGGTTGGCAAGTTGGTTCCGTTTTTGTCGAAATATTCGCTGCCGCCGCCCAGCCACGCACGTTCGGCAAAAGCGAGCATAGAGGGATAGAAGTTGTTCTGCAATAAAATCTGTTCGTCGTTCGGAAGAATTCTGTCCGTCCAAATGGCCATAATTCCGCCGGCAATGTCGTCGCTACCTTGTTCTACATTGGCGATGCGGCTGTTGAAAAGCGCTACAATATCGGCAAACGCATCGAAATGGTTGATGTAGTGAAAACGCGAATCGATGGCGGGGATGCCCGGTTGCGCCTTGCCGCGGTAACTCCAGAGTTGGGTCATATCTATTTCGCCGGGTTGGTAATTCCAACCGGGATTCCACGAAATCACTTTCTTGTCCATTGCACGAATGTGCGCCACCATTTCGGGGACAAACGTAGGATTAGTAAATTCAACTTCATCAGTGCCGATGTGGATGTAGGGCGCATCTGGAAAAACTTCGGTGCAGATTTCGGTCATCAGTTGTTTCAGTATTTCCATCCCTTTTTTCGATTGCATATCCACGCCCATCGCCCGCACAAACGCCGCGCTGTGGCCGGGCATATCGATTTCGGGAATGAGCAGCATATTGTGCTCACGGCAATATTCTGCAATTTCGTGTGCTTCGGCAATGGTGTAAAACTGTCCGTGATGCCGCTCAAAATGGATGCTGTCGTTGAGTTGCGGGAATACTTTGCTTTCCAACCGCCAGCCTTGGTTTTCTGTGAGATGCCAGTGAAAGGTGTTGATTTTGTATTTTGACAGCAGTCGGATGTGTTTTTTTATTTCATCCACCGACATATAACTGCGGCCGATGTCGTGCATAAATCCGCGGATGCGGAAAGCAGGCCAATCGGTGATTTTGAGCGAGGGAATTGTTTCTCCGTCGGACGATTCAACGATTTGTGCCAAGGTTTGCCGTGCCCAGAAAATTCCTTTATGGGTTGTGGATTCAATAAGTATACTGTCGGGCGTGATTTGAAGACGGTAGGCTTCATCGGGATTAACAGCGGCTTCCGGAATGTTGGAAACGATTTTTTCGCTGATAAGTAAAGGATTGATTTCTCCGTTTGTTAGTTTATGTTTGTTGTTACCCACAGTGATTTGTTGCGGTTTTGGGAGGAGTTGCAGTTCAGCGCTGTGTTCATTTGCTCCGCAAGAGAGCAGGAATGTTGCTAATAGTGTTATGATTAATGTTCTCATCATAATTTTATGTTGTTAATTTACATTTTTTCCGCATTCACCCCTTCCACCACATATCCTTGGTCGCCCGCGCGATTATCGCTCAGGAAATGAACGTACGACAATCCGTGCAACGACGAATTGGTCAGCGGTATAGTCATTCGTTTTTTGTTATCCACATAAACAATGGCTTTCGGATTTTTTGTATCCAGATTCCACTCGATGCGTAACGTATGCGCTTTACTGTCTTTTATCTTCAGTTTTTTCGGATTGAGCGGGATGACAAACGGCGCAAAATGCCGCGCCACCGTATCGGACGGGTTAAACCAGCGGTCGTTCAGCAGCAGTTCAGCGTTTGAATCGATGTTATTGAAGCGGACAGATGCCGTGAATCGTCCTTTGCGAAACGCAGGAAAGTTCCAAACTGCGCCGCGTTGCGAGGTTAGCAGCGAATCGTTTTCGATATATTGAATGTTGAGTTTTCCGTCTTTAAGTGAGCATCCGGCGGTGCGGTTGTAGCCGCAATGCCCGACAATTCCTTTGTAGTAACTGAAAACACTCCATTGCGACAGGCCATCGGAGAAATCGTCGTATCGTTCCGTTTCGTTCAGCCAGTCGGCATCGAATAAAACCATTGCCCGATGCAGCGGATGTTGTCCCAACGAAACCAGTACTTTGTTCGGCTCGGGTTCTACAAACTGACTTTGATGCACGCTTTTGTCGATGCCGGGCGTTGTACCGAAATCGGACGCATCGCGACGCGGATCGAGATAGAGTTCACGAAAGCCTGTCCACGTTTTGCCGTCGTCGGCCGAAACAGCGGCGTGAATGGCGTTGCGGTTGGTAAACACATCGTCCCAAACGCCATCGGTATTGTTTACTTCGGGAAGCGGCGTGGTGTTCGACCAGAGGAAAAGCAAGCGACCGTCTTTTAGCCGCCCGATGGTGGGCATTGTGATGGTTCCGTAAAACGGCGAAGGCGATGATTCGCTCCACGTGAGCCCACCGTCATGCGAAAACGATTGATAATGGTGGTCTTGCGATGTGCGTATAATCATCCACAACCGTCCGTCATTTAATTCTACCACCGTAGGTTCGGCTGCGCCGTGGTTCCATCGAATACCGTTGTGAAAACCGCCACCCGTGTGATCGGGTGTGGTTACGAGCGATGAACGTTGCCACGTGTGTCCGTCATCGTCCGAAACAAATGTGAAGCAAGCCCGGGGCAATCCTCTTTGAAGGCCGTAATGTCCGGCAACCACAACCCGCTTGCCATTTTGTGTAAATATAGGCGGTTTCAGCATTATCGCCATTGTGTCCGATACTTTTGTCAGTGTGCGGCTGCCGTTGATTCCTCCATCGGTGCGCAAGGTGAAAGTTCCCATTCCGGGAGCCGCGATTAACCGAATATATTCGCCGCTAAGCGGGCTACGGGTGTCGGCAAACGGGATTTCTTTGGGAGTGTTCACTTTTTTCCACGTGCGTCCGTTATCGGCGCTCGACAGGTAAAACGAACCCGACTCGGCTTGTTCGCCGTAGTTGTAATGACGGATTTCGCCCGTTTCCAACAACGATAATCCAATGTAAGCATCGCTTGGAGGAATGGCTACCACGCGCGGCGCCCTAACTGTGGTATCGGGTGGTGTGGCGGCAAAAACAGAAGTTATGCTGAATAGCAGTAGGAATATATGTGTTATAAGTTTCATATCTGAAATACAGTACTTTTATCCGTCAGACCGGAAATCGGCCAGACGGAATTAAAATTCCGATGAAAACGTGGAAGCCGGTAACTTCGCTTCGTTTATCAAATTACCTTCCGAAAATGATGCCCAGCCGTAGCGCACGTAAGCAGGGTGAGACACCTTGTCGCTTTTGATTTCCAGCGTATTGCCCACGATGCGAGCGCTTGCCGGATAGAAAACCTTGTCGCTTCCCGCCAACTCAACCGATTTTACGGCTTCTCCGTCCGATGTTTTCAGTTGAGCAGCATCCATAAAAGTGACAACGGCTTTGCCTTTCGCAAAGGTAACATTTTTGAATAAAGGGCCGCTTTTTGTGATGTCGAAATCGTAGGTTTTGGCTAATGCCCAGCGTGCCAATCGCTCGCCAACCGGTTTTTTGTCGGTGGGATGCACATCGGTACGGTTACCAACGTCTGACGAAATCGCCATTCCCGAATGGGGAATTACCGACATCAATCGTCGCTGGCTGTCGCGGAAATGCCCCCAAGTTTCGCGACCGGTTTCCATACTCGACAGTTGCACGAAGTAAAATGGTAGCGTTGGATTATTCCACGCCTTGCGCCAACTTTCGACTAACGTAGTAAAAGTGATTTCGTGCAGTTCCACGTTGTGCGCATTGCTTTCGCCCTGATACCAAATTACGCCGGTAATGGGGAATCGGGTTAAATCTTCCGTTCCGCTTTCGAAGAGATAGGCGGGATGATAAGGGTGCCGTTGTAACGGATTTTCGGCCGTTTCGAGATTTTGAGCTGCACGTTCGCGCACCCACGGATGGATGTAGTCGTTTTTCGGCCAATTGTACAACATATCCACCAATCGCGGGTGATGTTCAAGGGTTTTTCGGTCAATCCACGCTTCTGTGGGCGAACCGCCAACGGCATTGCTTATCAGCCCGATGGGAACGTGCAGTGAATCCTGTAACATTTTTCCGAAATAATAGCCTACGGCAGAAAACTGTGCCGATGTTTCGGGACTGGACGGCTGCCACGAGGTGTTTTCTTCAAAAAACTGCAAGTGATTTAGTTCCGTCAGTTGTTTCTGCGAATAAGGACTGCCGGGAAATCCGAAACGTCCTTTTCTATCGAAAAAGCGAATGTTGGTGTTTGCTGAAAGTGGAATATCTTCTTTGCCGGTAGCAGCTTGGTGTAATTCAAACTCCATATTCGATTGTCCCGAACAGAGCCACACGTCTCCTAAAACGATGTTTTTGAGCGTTATCTCGGCGTGTTCGTTGCTGATGGTTATCGAATGTTGCTTGCCATCTGCGGTTTTTTTTGGGAAAACGATTTCCCACGTTTCGTTGTAAAGTGCTGTGGTGGAAAGCGTTTTGCCGTCAAAGTGAACCGATATTTTTGTGCCGGGATTGGCTGTTCCCCAAAACGAAACGGGCTTGTCGCGCTGCAACACCATATTGTCTGAGAAAATGGGCGCTAACCGCAAACCGCCGGCATTTTTTGAAATAATTTTACAAACCGTTTCGGCAATGATACTTGCGCCTTCGGCATTGGGGTGAAGAGCGTCGGGCAGCAAATCGGGGCGTCGGTGAAGTGGTGCGTGGAGGTCGATAAGTTTTACGTTCTGTGTTTTTGCCACCGTTTCAATGGCTTGCTGAATTTGCCAAAACCAGTCGCGCGTGCTCGATTTGAAACGCGAATGCGTGTGGAAAATGGGCGTCATCCGGCAGATCATCACTTCCGCAGCGGGATTGACCGATTTGAAAGTATCGATGAGGGAAATGTAATCGCGCGTAAACTCGTCGCGGTAGCGCGCCCAATTGCGCGGGTCGGTGTCGTTCAGACCTAAATGAATGATGACAATATCTGGTTTAAAAGTAAGCGCTTCGGTAAACTCCGATTGTTCCCAATAAGGATTGTGTCCTTTTTTGAGCAGCGTGGCGCCGCTTTTTCCGAAGTTACGCACCACGTAGTTATCGCCCAGCATTGTTTGCAGTTGCGCGGGATAGGTTTTTGTCCTGTCTTCAATTCCTGCTCCAAATGTAACGGAATTGCCGATGCAGGCTACTTTTATTTTTCCCTCTGCCAGAACGGAAGAAAGAAAAACAAACAGAAAAGCTATTGCAATGGTAATATGTTTCATTGGAGATATCAAAAATTGAAAGTAAAAATCCAAAAGCGGCAAAATGGTTAGTTTTGCCACTTTGGATTTTAATGAATAGAGTTGAAAAGATTAGTTATACCCTTCTGTTTGAGTTAGTTCAGGGTCGTTATTCAATGTGTTTATATCAATTGGCCAAAGCAATAAGTATGGTTTGGCGGGGTCGATAATGGGATTGGCATCTTCGTAGTTTGCAGATGCTGAAAAAGCCAATGGTTGTCCATCTTTACTCTGTTGCATACGTCGAATATCAAACCAGCGTTTTCCTTCCAAAACAAATTCTTTGTCCCTTTCTTTTAAAATGGCTAATTCGTTGGTGGCAAAATCGCTGTTTACATAACCGTGTGTTGCAGCCACATAGTTTATCCCGTAAGCGCGTTGACGAATTTGATTAATATAGGTGTTAACCGGCTGCCCCTGCATATTTTTTATTTCGGCCATCATTAAAATGGCATCTGCAAGGCGATAAACTACCAAGTCGTCTGACCACGACCGGCTTCCCTGAGCATTAACCATACCGTTGTATTTTACAACAACTGTTCCCATCAGATCGCCATTTGTATTGTAAGCATCGTAAAAAATGCTTCTTTTTCGGGAATCTTTGTCATCGTACGAATTGAAGAACCCTGTTTTATACTCGTGACGCTGCACTACAGTACTGATGATTCTCAAAATATCTGTCGTAATGAGATTGCCTTCTCTGTCATAAAACACGTTTACGAACAAAGGTATTTGGTAGGAAAAACTCGAAATTCCGTTTGATGCTTCCCCGTCTGCAAACCGCATAGCCAGAATCACTTCTTTATTTCCTTTTTTGCTATATTCAAAAACATCTGCATAATTGTCCATCAAGCCAAACGACGATGTATTTAACACGTCTTGCAGCGCGGTTTCAGCTGTTTGTATATCGCTTGCTGCCGGAGTTTGGTTTCCTGTAGTTACTTTTGCCGACCAAAGATAAATTTCGCCTTTCAACATTTTTGTGGCATAGTACGACCATTGGCCTTTGTTGTTTTTGATGTTGGTTTGTGTTCCAAAAGAAGCTTCGGATTTATTTATATCATCTTTAATAAAATCGAATGTCTCTTTTGCGGAGGAGCGAGGCGTATATAAGTTTTTTGCAACAACTTGCCCCTGAAGAACTTTAACCTCTTTTATGATTGGCACACCACCAAAAGTTCTATAAAGATAGAAATAATAGAAGGCGCGTAATCCGTAGGCCTGACCAAGATAATAGTTGCGTTGGTTTGTTGATAGAAATGTAGTGCCATTCTCTAATTGTTCGATAAAATGATTTATCTGCAAAATATTTCCGTACAATCCATACCAACTGCTGATTCCGGTATTGTCTTTTGTAAAAGAGTTATTCTTGATGGGAGAGCTCATATCTATACTGGAATTTTGGAAAGTTGTTCCGTTTTTTTGTGTACCACCACGAGCTTCGCCCAAGGTGAACATCATGTTTTGATATGAGTTTCTTAAACCGGCATGGAGACCGAGCGCAAAAGCATCAACCTGAGCCTCGTTCTGCCAAAAGTTACCGCTTGCATAATAATCTTCGGGTTTTAAATCCAGTACGTCACATGCTGTAAACAGGACGGATAAAACCGAAACAGTAAATAAATATATTATTTTTTTCATAATCTGTTTTTTTTAAAATGTTGCGTTAAGTCCAAAAATAATTGTTCTGGGAAGTGGATAACCGCCCCAGCCGCTTGCTCCGGCTTCAGGCGAAAAAATGTTTTTCCCTTGCGTGAGATAACCCAGGTTTTGTCCGGTTACGGAAAGTTCCAGTCGAGCCATTTTTAATTTTTCCGAAAGAGCTTTGGGCACGGAGTATCCTAATGAAAGTTCACGGAACGATACATAGTCGCCCTTGTACATAAACATGGAGGTTGAACGAGCGTAATTTCGTTTATTTAACTGGTCTGCCCATGTGTATTGCGGATATTCGGCATTGATGTTTTCGGGAGACCACGAGTTTTTAACATCTTCGATGGTGTTGAATGTTCCCTGCATATTTCCCATAATCCATGGAGTGCGAGTATCTGCGATATAGAAGCCTAATGCAAAGTCTAAACGCGCCGAGAATGAGAAGTTTTTATAAGAAACCGTATTGTTGAATCCACCGGTAATGCGAGGCGTTGTGTTCCCAATCTTCACTTGGTCGTATTGGTCGATGATGCCGTCTCCGTTCACGTCTTTCCATTTTACATCTCCAGGTTGTATAGGAAGGATCCGGGCATTTCCGTTAGCTTGAGTTTTCTGAGCATCGGTAAATTCTGCCCATTTCTGAGGACCGTATAACACAATATTGTTACTTCCATTGTTTCCGATGGACTGGTCGATAAGATTACCGGGTATTTCGCTTTGGGTTTTATAAATACCTTCGGCTTTGTATGCGTATAATACGCCCGGCTCTTGACCTTCCTGATAACCACCTACCCAAATTTTATCGTTACCGTTTCCGGTATAAACTTCATAAGCGCCTTGACGATTTCTGTCCAATCCGTTGTCGGGCAGTTTTACAACCAGGTTACGATTGAATGCGGCATTGAGAACAGATGTCCATTTCCAGTCTTTGGTATCGATAACGCGATAGGTTACTTGCGCTTCTACTCCATAGTTGCGGATTGCTCCGTTGTTTGTTCTGATGCTTCCGATTCCCGACGAAGTGGGCAATGGAATATCAGCAAACTTATCGGTTGTTAACCGGTTGTAATACGTCCAGTTTGTGGTAAGTTTATTGCTCCAGAAGCTTAAGTCCAAACCAACTTCGAATGTATTGGAACGCTCCCAGCGGAGATATGGATTAGGAATTACATTGACCAAATTTCCTATTCCGCCCGCATATTTTGGCGCAGAGTATGAGCCTTGAAGTGTGTACGCTCCGATGCCGGATACGTTTCCGTTCACTCCATAGCTGGAACGCAGTTTAGCAAAAGATAAGTCGATAGAGTTGGCGAAATCCTGCATAAATGGCTCTTTGCTGAGCACCCAACCGGCAGAAATACCGGGGAAAAATCCAAAGCGGTTATCGCCTAACAAGCGTGAATAGCCGTCTTGACGGAAAATAAGTGAAAGCAGATATTTAGCATCATAATCATAGTTTACACGACCAAAAAAGGAAAGAATGCGTTCGCGTGTGTGCCACGAATCGATATTGCGCTGATCCTTGTCGGAAGATGTATAAGCTAAATCCATAAAATCATCGGTTGGAGCTCCCGAGCCCGATGCCGAAAAACCTTTGTTGTAATCGTCGTAGAACTCACTGCCTAATAATCCATCAACAGAATGCAAATCGAATTGATTGCTGTAATTAAGCACGGCATTGGCTAAGAAACTAACTGTTCTATCAAATCTTGCCGAAGAAGAACGCGTTCTGTTCCAGTTGTTTGTGCCTTGCAAATAGTCTTTGTTGAACGACTCATAAACCCCTTCGCTATACATCCAGTTGACGTTGGTTTTGAGGTATAGATTTTTGGAGAAATCTACTTTAAATGATTGTCCGAAAGAGAATTTATCGGTATTGTTTCTACGGATAAATCTATCGATATTCACGGCTTGGTTTCCATCACCAGCATTTTGTCCCAATAAAAGTTCTCCATCAGGGTTATATCCCCGCATGGTGGGAGGTGCTGACAGCATTCGTGAGAAATAGTTTTCTTCACTGGTTTGTGTGGGCGGCAATCCTTTCCATTTGGCATCCTGAAATGATATATTGGTGTAGGAAGTAAGCCAGTCTTTTATCTTATAATCTGCGTTTAGTGTAAAGGTAAGCCGGTTGTAAATATTGTCCAGCGACAATCCTTCTGAGCGGTTGTAGCCTAAGTTTGCATAATAATGTCCTTTATCGTTTCCACCCGAAAAACCCAGGTTATAATCCTGTGTGGTAGTAGGGGAGTTTATATTGGCCGCTATCATGTCCCAGTCTTTATACAAGATTTTGTCTCCGTAAACGGGATCAGTCATTGTTTGCCAACCTTCGTTTAATAAGAAAGCCAAGTCCTCAGTATATTTCATGGGACTCCACACGGCTCTGTTGTCTACCAATCCGTTAGCCGGAACTTTATTGCCTTGAGCATCCGTTGTCCAGTAAATATTTCCGGTTCCGTAAGCAACGGCGTTGCCCAGCGAGCCCATATTGGTAACACCAACCCAAGCCGGTGCTCCGTTTCTTTCCACTTGGAAATATTGTGATGCCGTTTTGTAAGCGTTACGCATATAATACAGGTAATCACCTGCATTCAGAAAACTGTAAGGATTGTTCAGGTAATTTTGTCCGTAACGTACCTTAAGATCGATGGCGCTAGTTCCCGATTTTCCGGTTTTTGTTGTAATCAACACCACTCCGTTGTTGGCACGTGCTCCGTAAATCGCAGTTGCTCCGGCATCTTTCATAACTTCCATCGATTCAATATCATCGGGGTTAATATCGCTCATACTACCCCGTACCATTCCATCAACAATAATTAATGGAGAACCGGAACCATCGAAGTTTGTTCCTCCGCGAAGGATAATTCTGGGAGCAGCTCCGGGGTCACCACTCGATTGGATAACACGAACTCCGGGAACCGCACCTGATAATGCTTGCGCCGGATTGGCAAAAACCCCTTTAGAGAAAGTGGTATTATCTACTTTTGAAATAGAGTTAGTAGATTTCGAGCGCAACTGTGTTCCGCCATAACCGGTAACCACCACTTCATCCAGCAATTCCGAATCTTCTTCTAAAACAACATTAACAGTTGTTCTGCCGTTTACAGGAACCGTTTGCGTTCTCATTCCCACATAGCTGAACACGAGTGAGCCATTTGCAGGAACATTGGCGAGTGTGTAATTCCCATCAATATCGGTTACTGTTCCCTGGCTTGGATTGCCTTGTACAATTACGGTTGCACCAATAACGGGTTCGTTGAAGGTTGCATCGGTAATGGTACCGCTTACAGTAACGGTTTGAGAGAAAATTGCAAAGGCAGGAATACACAAGATGAGTGTAAGGATGCCTCTCATACTTAAAAGATTTTTTCTTTTCATACCCTCTTCATTTTAATGATTAATTAATTGATTAATAAATAACTGATTTGTCTATATTGCGTTTAACAGTAGAGTTTCTTGTTTTTCGATATTTATCTTTTCCAACGTTTTCCAAACCTGATACAATCCTCTCGGAACATGAAAACAACCTTTCCATTTCCCGCCTTTTAAATCGAGCAGCACTTCGCCTTGGCGATTGAGATAGCCCCACCATTCAGGATGTTCGGGGTCTTTGAAATGCTTCCAGGTGTAATCATGAATTTTTTCGAACAACGCCAGGCATTCTTCAGAACCGGTGAGCTGATAGCCTTTGATAAGCGAAATGAGTGTCTCGATGTGTACCCACCACAGTTTCTGGTCCCATTCCAGTTGTTGTGGAGGAAATCCTTTGCGATCCATAAAATAAAAGATGCCGCCGTGTTCCTTGTCCCATCCGTAGTCGATCATTCTCAAGGTGATTTTCACGGCTTTGTCAATTAAATCGGGACGATTGAGGCGCACGCCCAAATCCATGATAAACCACATGGATTCGATGCCGTGTCCGGGATTTATGAGTCTTCCGTCGAAAGTATCCGACAATGAGCCATCGGCATTTACGTTTTCGACAATAATTCCGCCCAGTTCAGGACGATAAAAAACTTCCAGCACTTCGTGCAGGCACTCGTCGCTGGTTTTTTTCAGGAATTCTTCGTCGAGTAAATGCTCTATTTCGAGCGATAGGTTGCACAGGATCATGGGTAGTGAAAACGACTTCAGGCTTCGTGTGCCCGCGTGTACTTTATTCCACTTGCCTTTGGGATTATCTCTCTTGGACAGAATAATGTCGAACGTGCGTTTGGCGATATCGGCATATTCCTGATTTCCGGTGGCGAGGCTCAGTTGACCAAAAGCCATGGTGGCAAACGTGTAGGAGAAAATATTGTAAGGTTCCACCAGCGGATTTCCCTCGCGGTCGAGCGAAAAATACCAGTTGAGGTTGCCGTCGTGCCCGTATTTTTTAAGGAATTCCGCTCCCTGAATGGCACAATCGAGCCATTCCTGACGTTTTTCCACCTTATTATATAACATGGAAAACATCCACACCTGACGTCCCTGTAGCCAGATAAACTTATCGGTATCGAAAATATTCCCTTGTCTGTCTAAACAGGTAAAATAACCACCAAACTCTGTGTCTTGAGATTTTTGGAGCCAAAAAGGAATTACATTGTTCAGTAATTCGTTACGATATTTTTTTTCTAATTGATGAAGATCCATATTTATTTTTTTTGTGAAGCTTTTTGTCTTTTATTTTTAAGATAAATCAGTGCATTGTGATTTATATTTATAATATTGGGCAAAATAAATGAATTATTTTTAATAAAACAAGTATTTAATAAAATATTTTTAATAAATATGGAGTTAAATGTGTTTTTTTAATAAAATGCTTATTGTATTGAATTTTTATCATAAATTTGCACTTAATTCATAAATACAAATCTTATGACCCGGAAATTTATTCAAGAAATTAATTCAGGCTCAAAAAATGCTTCCATAAAAAAGGATATTTTGTGCTACTACATTAATAACGGTGAAAACACGTTGGCCGACTTGGGGAAGGAAATGGATCTCAGCGTACCCACGGTGACCAAGCTGGTGGGCGAACTGATTGATGACGGTTATGTAGTGGATTTCGGCAAACAGGAAACCGCCGGCGGCAGACGTCCGAATGTTTATGGATTGAATCAGGATTCGGGCTATTTTGTTGGCGTTGACATCAATCATGCCGATATGAACATTGGTATGATTAATTTTAACGGCGTGTTGGTTGCTTCGAAAATGAATGTTCCTTACAAGGTTGATCATTCCGTAGAAAAATTCGAAGAACTTTGTGCCCTTATAGAAGATTTTCTGATCTACAGCAATGTTCCCCGCGAAAAAATAATCAGCATGGGCATCAATATTTCGGGACGCGTGAATACCCGATCGGGACATAGTTACAGCTATTTCTACTTTGATGAACGCCCTTTAACGGAGATTTTCAGCGAACGTTTTGATATGAACGTGAGTATCGATAACGATTCGCGCGCCATGACGTACGGCGAGTTCCTGAACGGATGCGTGCGAGGCGAGAAAAACGTTATTTTTATTAATGCCACATGGGGATTGGGCATGGGGCTTATCATAAACGGAGAGTTGTATTACGGCAAGTCTGGTTTTTCGGGCGAAATTGGGCATTATCCCACTTTTGAGAATGAAACGCTTTGTCATTGCGGCAAAAAAGGATGCCTGGAGACCGAAGCGTCAGGTATGTATATTCATCGTCTGTTTATGGAGCGATTGAAAAGCGGCAGCACCAGCGTCCTCAGCAAAAAGTATAAAAAAGGCGAGCAAATCACGCTTATGGATATTATAAACTCGGCCCTGCAAGACGATATGCTGGCCATTGAACTGATTGAAGAAGTGGGTTCTACGCTTGGAAAAGCGGTGGCCGGCCTCATCAATATTTTCAATCCCGAGCTGGTGGTTATTGGGGGAACAATGGCGCAGGCGGGTGATTATTTGCTTTTGCCCATGCGCAGCTCAATAAAAAGATATTCGCTGAATTTAGTCAATAGCGATACCTCATTAAAGCTTTCTAAATTAGGAGATAAGTCGGGAATAATTGGTGCGTGCATGCTTGCCAGAAGCAAAACCATCGGGTTAATCAAGACGTAAAAAACGCTCGGCTTCGTCCAACGATTCCAGTTTTCCGACGTCTATCGTCGAAAGGTTTTCCGGTTCAAATCCGGTAATGTTTTCTTTGTTGCAGAGGGACAGGTAAAAATCAACGATGGAAAATTTTTCGGGAAAATCAGTCATATAATGGAAAATAGCCGGATCAACCACGTGAATTCCCGAAAAAGCCAGTTTTCGGTAGTTAATCGGATTTAAGCGAGCAACGGGTGATTTAATTTCGCCCGTTTTTTCGTTTATCCATCCCTCGAGACGGTTGTTTTCATCGAAAAGAAAATAACGCGAAGTTTCCCTGCGGCTTACCACCAGCGTGGCTATCGAATCGCTTTTTGTGTGAATTTTATAAAGGTTTCGCAAATCGATATTCGAAAGAATATCCACATTGTGGATTAAAAACGGTTTGTCGTCGTCGAAAAACCATGACGCCTTTTTAATGCCGCCGCCGGTATCAAGCAACTTTTCTCGTTCGTCGGAAAACTCAATGCGGATGCCGAAACTGTTGTTGGCTTGCACGTAATCGATTATTTGCTCCGCAAAATGATGCACGTTGATGATTATTTCATCAAAACCGGCCGATTTTAGCTTTTGTATCGTGTGCCACAGCAGCGGTTTTCCTGCCACGGGCACCATTGCTTTCGGCATGGAATCGGTAAGCGGTTTGAGGCGGGTGCCAAGGCCGGCAGCGAAGATGAGGGCTTTCATATCCGGGATTTAAATTCCTGCTCCAGATTCTGTTCCCGATGCACCAGCGACACTTTTATCCCGAATTTCTTCGAAATATGTTCAGCCGTTTTCTGCGCTGCATATACCGAGCGATGCTGGCCGCCGGTGCAACCGAATGAAACCATCAGGTTGGTGAAATTCCGTTCCAAGTATCGTTTCACGTGGCTGTCCACAAGCGGATAAATATTGTCTAAGAACATTTTCATTTCGCCGTCGTCTTCCAGAAATTTGATGACTTCATCGTCCAGTCCCGTGAAATGGTTGAATCGCTCGTACTTTCCGGGATTGTTAATGGAGCGGCAATCGAAAACATAGCCGCCGCCGTTTCCCGATGCGTCGTTTGGAATCCCTTTTTTATATGCGAAACTAAAAACCCGAACTTCAAGCTCGCGCTTTTGTGTATCGGCAAACTGCTTCAGGTTAATCATTTCGTACAGGATTTTTGTCAGGTACGGATATTCGTTGAAACCATCTTTCAACAATTCTCTCAAATTGTTGAGCGCGAAAGGAATACTCTGGATAAAATGCGGCTTTTTCTCGAAATATCCCCTGAACCCATAAGCGCCGAGCACTTGCAATGTGCGAAACAGCACAAATAAACGAAGTTTTTTTATGAATTTGGCTTCGTCAACTTCCCTGTGCTTCTTTAGTGAAGCAATGTATGTTTGGATAAGTTCATCGCGCAAGTCATCGGGAAAATTGGCTTTTGCCTGCCACAAAAACGAGGCCACATCGTAATAAACGGGGCCTTTTCGCCCGCCCTGATAATCGATAAAATAGGGATTTCCATCCACCAGCATCACGTTGCGCGACTGGAAATCGCGGTACAAAAACGTATCCGATTCATCCTGAAGTAAATTTTGTGCCAGTTTGTCGAAGTCATTTTCCAACAAGTCTTCCTGAAACTCCATTTCGGTTGTTTTCAGGAAGTTATATTTAAAATAGTTCAAATCCCAGTAAACCGAGCGATTGTTGAATTCGGCCTGAGGATAGCAAACATCAAAATTCAGATTCTTAGCGCCTTTCACTTGAAAATCGGCTAATTGCGCGATAGTTTTGTGCAGCAATTCCTTTTCATCGGCGCTGAAAACGCCCGTGAGCCTTCCGCCTTTTATGGCATCGAACAATACGCTGTCGCCCAAATCCTGCTGAATGTAAAACATTTCGTCATCGGAAACGGCCAACACTTCGGGCGTGTTTAATTGTTGGTTGTGAAAATGACGCGATAATTCGATAAAAGCATGGTTTTCTTCGCGTGAGCGACCGGCCACGCCAATAAGGGAAATATCGTCATTTGTCAGTCGGTAATATCTTCTGTTTGATCCCGATGAGGGTAGGGACTCTATTTGAGGATTTGATTTTCCTGTGTATTGAGTGAATAGTTTGGTGAGTTGTTGCATAGAGTGTTATGAATTATTTTTTGCGGCTTGAAAAAAAGCTTTTTCTCTTTCTATTTCGGCGCGAAGTTCGTCTTCCGAAGGCAAATAGAGCTTATATTTTGAGGCGAAAAGTTGTTTGCTATCGTTTAGTACAGAGTATTTTGCGATGGTCGAGTCTGTTTCGGTGCAGAGCAGTATGCCGATAGTGGGATTGTCCGTTTCGTTCCGTTTCAAATCATCGAACATCCTTACGTACATATCCATCTGCCCTATATCTTGATGGCTCATTTTGTTTGTTTTCAGCTCAATGAGAACAAAACATTTTAAAATATAATTGTAGAAAATCAAGTCAATGTAAAACTCCGATGTTTCGGTGCGAATGTGTTCTTGTCGTGAAACAAAAGCAAATCCTTTTCCCAATTCCAATAAAAAAGATTGAAGATTATCGAGCAAAGCCTGTTCGAGTTCTTTTTCAATATACGTTGCTTTTTGCGGAAGATTAAGGAATTCCAACACATAAGGATTTTTGATAAATTCAAACGTATCGGATGTTTTTTCCCGCGCTTCTTGTATGACGGGCGTCTTGTCTGCCGAAATCAAAAGCCTGTCGTAATACAATGTGGATATGTTTCTATCTAAAACTCTTACACTCCATTGATTATTGGCAGCTTCATTTAAATAATATTCACGGGCTTGATTGTTTTCCACCCGAATCAATGTTCGGTAATGCGTCCAGGTCAATTCGGGGCGCAGTGAGTCCCGAATCGGAAAAGTGAGATAAAACTGGCGCATCCGCCGGAGTTCGCGCTCGTCAAATCCCTTTCCAAACTCTTGGTTCAGTGCGTCGGCGAGTTCTCTCAATATATATTTGCCGTATTCGGCGCGGTGCTTTCCGTCTTGTTCTTCTTCCACGATCCGCTGTCCGATGTTCCAATACGCTGCCACCATTGTTGTATTTATGGCGCGATAAACATTTCCACGCGCAACCTTGACAATGGTTTTAATGTCTTGAATAAACTGTTGACGAATGGTCTCTGTGCTCATTTTGTAATGTTGCTTTTTCTTAACTTTCCAGTTCTTCCAACCACACATTTATCACCGCATCACTCGGCATTCTCCAATCGCCGCGGGGCGATAGGTTTATGGAGCCTACTTTTGGCCCGTCGGGCATGCAGGAGCGTTTGAACTGCTGAGCGAAGAACCGTTTGTAGAACACTTTCAGCCATTTCAGAATTTCATCCGAGGGATACATGTTGGCAAATGCCTGTTGTGCGATGAAATATATCCTTTTGGGCGAATCTCCGTAACGCAGCATGCGATGCAGGAAAAAATCGTGCAGTTCGTACGGACCGACGAAATGTTCCGTTTTTTGAGCGATTTTTCCTTCACTATCGGCCGGAAGCAATTCGGGGCTGAACGGCGTATCAAGAATATCGTGCAGGATTTTTCGCGGCGCGTCGTCCATTTGAGTATCGGCAATCCATCGCGTAAGCGACGCAACCAGCGTTTTGGGAACGCTCGCGTTCACGGCGTACATCGACATGTGATCGCCGTTGTACGTTGCCCATCCCAGCGCCAGCTCCGATAAATTTCCGGTTCCCACCACCAATCCGCCCGTTTTGTTGGCGTAATCCATCAAAATCTGTGTGCGCTCGCGCGCCTG
>CAKTUP010000003.1 GCA_934621705.1 uncultured Petrimonas sp. | reverse complement strand
CTGCGGCTTTTTCACAAAAAATAACATATTACCGCGCAAGATTTCATCCCTACCGATGTTATACTTATAGAGTATGTTAAAAACTCACCGCGTATTTTCTTATTCGAAGAACAGCGACATATATAAACAACTAAAAACAACAACGTTATGAAGATTACACATTTACTTTTAACCGCGGGGCTGTTGTTCAGCTTCCTGCTTTTGCCGTCTTGCCTGGATGATGACGACTCCAATTGGGACAAATTGTATCCCAACGCGCTGGTAACCGTTAAGCACGCCGGCAACGAAACCGTTTTTTTGCAGTTGGACGATAAAACCACACTGTTGCCCGTGAACTTAAAAACTTCGCCTTTCGGCTCGAAAGAAGTGAGGGCGCTGGTGAATTACAAAGAGGTGGATGACGCCTCGAAAGAATACGACCAGGCCGTGCACGTGAACTGGATCGACAGCATCCGCACCAAACCGATGGCGCCGAACCTGGGAGATAAAAACAAGGAAAAGTATGGCGACGACGCCGTTGAAATCGTTCGCGACTGGGTAACCATTGCCGAAGACGGCTACCTTACCCTGCGCTTCCGTACGCTGTGGGGCTATAACCGGGTGGTTCATTACGTGAACCTTATCCCTGCCAACAATCCCGATAATCCGTACGAAGTGGAGTTCCGCCACGATGCCAACAACGATTACCCGGACAGAATGGGCGACGGGCTGGTGGCTTTCAAACTCGATAAACTGCCCGACACCAAAGGGCAAACCGTGAAATTAAAGCTGAAATGGAAATCGTTCAGCGGAGAGAAATCGGTGGAATTCGACTACCGCACACGCGCCACCACACCCGCTCCGGCAGCCGTTGCCGACGTTCGAAGCGAGGTGCCCCTTCAATAGCCTTTTAGCCGGAATAATGTTAAAATAACGGGAGTTCACTGTTTTTTCCGATTCGAGATGCAAGATTTTCCGAAAAGAGGATTTAATAAGTAACGCTCGCGATAAAAAGAGCGCTCATTAATAATCTCTAATTTAAAAAAGAAAGATGAAAAAATTTACAAGCATCTCGGGTTTAGCGTGCCTTTTGTTGGCAGCGCTGGCATTTACGTTCGCATCGTGCGACAAAGACGACAAGGATAAAAAAGCCTTGAAATTCAGCCCGTCAGACAAGGTGGAAGTGGCTGTGGGAAGCACCGCAACCGTAACCGTGAGCGGAGGAACCGCGCCATACGTTGCCGCGCCCAGCGATACGAAAATCGCCACCACCACGGTTGACAAGTCCACCATTACCATCAAGGGCGTGGCAAAGGGCACGGCAACCGTTGCCGTTACCGACAAGGACAAAAACAGCGGAAAAATTACCGTGACGGTGAAAGAAGGGTTGACTTTCGATAAAAGCGCTGTTGAAGTGGAAGCAAGCAAAGAAACGGTCGTAACCATTACGGGCGGCACAGCGCCTTACGCGGCTGAACCCAAAGACGCGACCATCGCTTCCGCAACAATCAACAGTAATAAAATCACGGTGAAAGGGCTGAAAGCGGGAACAACCACGATTACGGTAACCGATAAAGACAAGAAAAACAGCGGAACCGTAAACGTAACCGTAAAATAACTTAGTGAGGTTGGAATATTGGATGTTGGATGTTGGCTGGAAATTCCAACTATTCGCTATTTGTCCCATTAATTTAACGCAAAGCTAATAGCTAACAGCCAATAGCCAATAGCCAATGGCTAACAGCTAACAACAAAAGCAATGCGAGGTTGTACCTTTATCTTTACAAAGGTACAACCTTGTTGCAAGAACCGAAAGCGCGTATTCTTGCGCCGGAAAACGCCTGCGAAATAGTTGCACAGGCTTAAACGGCGCTCATAATGCTCTTTCATTCTCAGCAATATACCGGTGTAGATCGAGATTCGTAAATGGTAAGAAAAGAAAAAAAAGAGCAGGACATTCTTCGGCAGATCGTGCAAGGCAATTCGATTGCCATGAAGGAGTTTTACGACATTTATTCGGGGTATCTTACCGCTGTATGCTCTCGATACGTATCTAACAGAGAAGATGTTAAAGACGTTCTGCAAGATAGTTTCATTAAGATTTTCAAAGCCGTGAAACAGTTCGAATACAAGGGAGAAGGCTCATTAAGGGCGTGGACGGCACGCATCGTGATAAACGAGTCATTGAAGCACCTCAGGGAAAATCAAAAACTGAAAGTTACGAACCTGCCCGGCTGGGACTTGCCCGATATGGCCGACGACCAAGAACCGGATTTTGAAGACATCCCCACTTCGGCCATACTGGAAATGATCCGCACACTTCCCACAGGCTACCGAACCGTATTCAACCTGTATGTTTTCGAGGAAAAAAGTCACAAAGAAATTGCTTCTATATTGGGCATAGCGGAAAACTCTTCCGCATCGCAACTGCACAGAGCCAAAGGCTTACTGGTGAAAGAAATAGATTTGTATCGAATTAAAAAAATGGCACTATGAACAATCAATGGCAAGATAACCTGCGCAGCAGGATGGAGCGTCATGAGGAACCCGCACCCGAGGGATTGTGGAATAGCATCGAGCAAATCATGAGCGCCGAAACGATACCCGCTAAACGGAATATTATCCCGTTGTGGAGCCTTCGCATCGGAGCGGCAGCGGCAGCGGCCCTTATTTTGTTTTTTATCGGCTTGCGCACCTTAAACGTAAACGAAAACCGCGAAGACATCCAAACGGCTGAACAGGTGCAAAAAGAGCATTCTGTTCCCGATACGCCTTCTTCCGACAAAGAACCCGTAGCAAAAACCGAAGAACAGGTTCTGGCATACAAGGCCGAAGAAAGGAAACCGGCATCGGAAAAATTACCGCTTGCGGCCGATACAAACACGCCTGCTGCAACGGAAAAAAACGAAATTACCGGCGAAGAGAACAAACAGCAACAGCCCGACACTAAAACCGTCGCTCCCGATGACAAAACCCCAAGCCGGGATCCGGCCGATAACCGTCAGCCACAATTGGGAGTTGAGAGCGGTAACACGTCAGGGTTTCAACTGCCCGCACGCGGTCGCCGCCACAAAGTTGCCAAATGGCAAACGGATGTTTACGCGTCGAACCTGCCGTCGGGCACAACGAGAAAACACGACGGATACGGCAGTTTCACGCCTTACAAATCTCCGTCGGAAGAGGAAGAATTCGCGGTTGCCGCTGCTATACGTACCGCTCCACTCGGCGAGACACCTACGGTCAACGAATATCAACACGTGTACACCGACATCAGACACGATCAACCCATTACGCTGGGCGTTTCGATGAAATATAATCTCGACGAACGGTGGAGCGTCACCAGCGGGCTCACCTACACCATTCTCTCGTCGCAATTGCGCTCCGGAACCGGCAATCATTATTACAACAGCCGGCAAACCCTGCACTACGTGGGCATTCCCCTGAACGTGAATTACGCCGTGTGGGGAAACGACAAAATTTCAACGTATGTGTCTGCCGGCGGGATGGTAGAAAAGAACGTGTCGGGCACGTTGTCAACCGATTTCGTTATCGACAACAAACTCGAAACGCAGAGCCGGAAGGAAATTTCCGTCAAGCAACTGCAATGGTCTGTTAATTCGGCAGTCGGCATTCAATACCAAGTGGCAAAAAATATCGGTATTTATGCCGAACCGGGCGTGGCGTATCATTTTAAAAACAACAGCGACGTGGAAACGATTTACAAAGAAAAACCGCTGAATTTCAATATTCGGCTTGGACTGCGTTTTTCGTTGAATGAGTAGGGGGAAGTTCAAAGTTTGTAGTTAGTAGTTTATAGTTTGTAGTTCAAAGAAAACTTCTCCGAAGTTCAAACTCCAAGCAGCCAACAAGTACAAAGTCTGTGAATGAATTATTGTTATGCTTTTAGTCCCGAGGGTTTGTATATTTGATATTTGACTACTGCCTAAGCCTTTCAGGATGCTTCAACCGGTCTAAATTTGCTGTTCAGGAGCACGGTATTTTTAAGGTATTCGAATTCCAGTTCGAAACATTCCGAGAAAATATTCGAATTCCGGTTTTCTTCTATCTGTTTCTCCGTCCAGAGTTTGCCGTCGCCGAGGTGAAGTTTGTTGAATTTTTCTTCGTCATCAATAATGGATATGTAGAGGAAAATCAATCGTTTGGTCTCGTTGTTTTCAAATATGTATTTAAGCAGGAAACGCAGCGGAATTTCTTCGATGCCGATCTCTTTGCGAACGGCATTGTGAACGGCTTCGTTTATGTCGTGCTTGTATTGCATGTATTTCTCGAACGGATAATCGAGCATCCCGGGATTTAATAATCGGGAAGCATCTCGCTTTTTCAGGTAAATTTTTCCGTTGCTTATCAGCGCTACCCGCACAACCGGATGCATAAATTTATTCTTCATTTCTTTGGTAACGGATTTGGCCACTCTTCCGGTCACTTCGCCCGATTCCGTCACTACAGGGAGCCATTCTTCCTTTTTCAGTTTTTTATTGAGAACCTTAAAACGGGCAATTTCCAGAGAAATAATAGCAAGGAGAATAATTTGCGCTACTATAATGATAAAATTTTTATCGATGAGGGGCGGCCTTGCCGTGGAAACGTTGAAATAAATAAGGATGAGCATCAGGTGAAAAAACATCGAATACTGCGCCTGAAAAGCCACCCGAAACGATTCCGACAGATAATTTTTAAGGGTTGAGTTATCGCTTTTCAGCAACCTTACAATCACCTGCGAACGCACTAAACGAGAAACGATCAGCACGAAAACAAAAGTAATTTCAACGATAACGAATTTTCCAAACGTATCGAGCGAGCCGTAAAAAAGATGAGAAACAATTGACAGTATAAAAGTGATGGAAGAAATATCGTACAACATCCGGCTGTGTTTCCTCACCACGAAAACACCCGCCAACGACAAAACCAGCCCAACAGCCATTGCCGTTCTTATGTTTACAAACAATATGAGTATGGTAAACACAAGCATTGGAACAAGCCCGTAAGCCGGATTCTTAAGTTGTTTAATTATTCCTTTACCTTCTCCCATAATAAAATTTTGGTTAGCCTAAAAAAGGTTACAAGTTGGTTTGGTTGTAGTAAATCCTTAATTATAGCTGTGAAGCAAAACTGTTTTCAATCAATTTTTAGAAACTGATTTGAATTTTTTTATGCCATGTTTTTTAGTCATTTTTTGATGGATTTGGGCTTTCATTTCGCATCAAATAGCGGGCTATTTGAAAGAAAGGAAAGTTCAAAGACGCGAAAAAGGGCAAAAAACAGCATAAAAGAATAAACAAAACCCTATGTTCGTAAAATTCAAAACAGTTTCTAAACTCTTTCATAATAACACACGCAAGTATGTTTTGTTTTCAAAAAACAAAAAAACTGCAATAATCTTGCTTGATTATTGCAGCTTTTTAGTTATAATGACAAATGTTTACAGATTCTTCTTATAAAAGTCAATCACCTTTTCGTACAGATACAACCGCGAGTTTCCGCCCGATATGAAATGGTTTTTATCGGGGAAATAAAACATGTCGAAATGCTTTCCGGCGTCGATTAGCGCGCGTGAATACTCAATGGCGTTCTGAAAATGCACGTTATCGTCGGTGGTACCGTGAACCAGAAGGAGTTTTCCCTGCAATTGCGATGCCAGTGCAACGGCCGATCCGGTTGTGTATCCCGATGCGTTTTGCTGCGGCGTGCGCATAAAACGTTCGGTGTAAACCGTATCATAAAACCGCCAGTCAGTAACGGGTGCAATGGCCACTCCGGCTTTAAAAATACCGTTTCCGCGGCTCATACTCATCAACACGTTATAGCCGCCGTAGCTCCAGCCCCAAATACCGATGCGGTTGCCGTCAATGTAAGGCAATGTGCCCAAATATCGTGCGGCGGCGGCTTGGTCATCCGACTCCTTTATGCCAAGACTCATATAGGTTTGCTTGCGAAAATCTTCGCCCCGGGCGCCTGTTCCACGTCCGTCCACCGAGGCAATCACAAATCCTTCGTTGGCCAGTGCGTAATGCCAATCGGTTCCGTATCTGTCCAATACCTGTTGCGAATTCGGCCCACTGTATTGCACCATAACCACCGGATATTTTTGAGACGGATTGAAATTGTTAGGTTTAATGATCCATCCGTTCAGCTGCGTAATGCCGTCGGCAGCGGGAACGGTTATGAACTCACGTTTGGGCAATTGTGCCGATGCTGCCTGAGCCGCTGCCTGTTTGTTGTCTTCCAGCACACGCAGTTCTTTTCCGTTGACATCGTGAAGCGAAATAACGGTGGGCGTATTGGCGTCCGTGAACCGGTTTATATAAAACTTACCGTTGTTGCTGAACGAAGCCGAGTTATATCCCGTGCGCGACGAAAGTTTTTGCGGCTGCCCTTTATCGATATTCACTTTGTAAATGTTTCGCCGTAGCGGGCTTTCGTCTGCAGCTTCGTAGAAAACCGTACCGGTTTGCGGATCAACCGCCAAGAGATTGGTTATATCGAACTGTCCGGTTGTCAGCTGTTTTTGCAACGTTCCCGTGTAGCCGTAAATGTAAATGTGGCTGAAACCGTCTTTTTCCGAAACGTAAGTGAATCGATTGGGCAGAAAATGAATGGTATTGAGCAATTCCGAATCTACAAAATACTTGTTTTCTTCCCTCAGAATGAGTTTGGCAACCGTTGTTCGCGGATTCACGAAATACATATCAAACCGGTTTTGGTTGCGGTTGAGCGTCATGGCCACCAATTCATCGGCATTTCCCGTGAAAGCGATGCGCGGAATATATCCGTCGGCATCCAGCGGAACATCCATTTTGCGGGTGGTACGGGCATCGATATCGAAAACACGCAGCTCCACCGATGAGTTTTTCTCACCCGGTTTGGGATATTTGTACGTGTAAAAACCGGGATATAATTGCTGTTCAAAAGTCTGAAATTGATACTCCCGAACTTGCGATTCGTCGGAGCGAACGAAAGCCAAGAGTTTATTATCGGGTGAGAACTCCATCAATCGGGTGGTGGCAAATTCTTCTTCGTACACCCAATCGGTTGCTCCGTTGATGATCTTATTGAATTCGCCGTCTTTGGTAACCTGTGATTCGGTATCGAAATCGAATTTGGCAAGCCAGATGTTGTTGTCGATCACGTAAGCCAGCATCCTGCCGTCAGGCGAGAAGGTGGGGATCATTTGTTTCGATGCGCTTTCCGTGAGTTTTCGCACCAGGTTGCGGCGCACATCGTGGTAATAATAGGTGGCTTTGAAGGAGTGGCGATAGATCTGTTCGCGCTCGCGGTAAACGATGACGCGGTTTTCATCGGGGCTTACCAAAAATCCCTGAAACGTATCGAACGTACATTCCCGCGCACGACGGGTATTGAAAAGCGTATCCACAGCGTTGCCGGTTGCGTAAGCAAATTTAATGACTGCCGTGTTTTCGGGATTCGTCTGATAGTAGTGCATCCCGTCGGCCGAAGACTCCATGGCTCTAACACCCCGCGCCGAAAAGCGGCCTTCTACCAGGTCTTTTAACGTGTAGTTTTGGGCTTGCAAAAGCAAAATGCTGCTTACAAAACAGAGAAATAATAGTGTTTTTTTCATATCGTGTACTTAAAAATGCTTATGAATCAAATCTATAATCCGGATAAAAGTATTTCACCCATTCCCGGTATGTATCTTGTGCCGATAGGCATGTGTCAACCAAAAAACCTCGCACAGCGGGAAATTCTTTCAATCCGCGATAATAAAACTGCTTGTGTCGTTCATCGATAATAAATGGTATAACGTTGTTCTTCAGACATTCGCGAAACATCAGCAAACGTCCCACTCTTCCGTTTCCGTCCTGAAATGGATGGATTTTTTCAAATCGATAATGATATTCAATTATATCTTCGGCAGAAATTTCGGGAAGAGAGTGATACCAACTGTTCAGCTCATTCATATCGGTTTCAACGTGTTGCGGCAAAGTAGTTTCGGTTCCGCCTACTTCGTTGGGGAGTTTTTTCCAATCTCCAACGACAAACCAATCTTTTGCGGCATCGGAAGTTCCGGTTTTCAATATGCGGTGGAAAGATTTTATCAATTCGTTCGACAACGGATTTTCTATCGTATCAATCAGGTAATCAAAAGCGTAAAAGTGGTTGGACGCTTCAATAATATCATCCACCGGAACCGCTTCCTCATCGCGAAAACCAATCGTTCGCGTTTCGAAAATATAGCGTGTTTGTTCTTCAGTCAGTCGGCTGCCTTCAATCCGATTCGAATTGTAAGCAAGACTTACCTGAGTTTTATGGTACAACCCGCCTTTTCGTTTCGACTTTCGTTCTTCGGCGATACGTTTAGTCAATTCATTCATCTGTTAATACTCTTTGAATACGCAAAAATATGAATTTTATCCGACATATTGTCGAATACAAAACAGCCTCAATCGTTAAATCAACAAAATAACTTACAAAATCACAAAAATAATCATTACTTTTGCACCATTATTCTGAAAAGGATCACGAAAAGTCATTTTATGATCGAACATAAAGGAGTCATAGCAAGCATATCGGGCAATAAATTATCCGTCAAAATCTTACAGGAATCGGCCTGCAGCAGTTGCCACGCAAAGGGCGCGTGCATGGCTGCCGATTCGAAAGAGAAGAGGGTGGATATAACCGATTTTACCGGAAAATACAAAATTAACGACTCGGTAACCATCGAAGGAAAAGAATCGATGGGTTACAAAGCGGTTTTCTGGGCGTTTGTAATTCCTTTGCTCATACTCGTTCTGACGATTGTTTTGGCAACCTCGGTCTGGAAACTGGGAGAAATGGAAGCAGCAATAACTTCCATTATCGCTTTGGCGCCATACTACGTAATTCTTTATCTGTTGCGTAACAAAATGGCGAATTCATTTAAGTTTACTATCAAAAATAACCATTGATATTTAAAATATGAGTGTATTACTTTCTGCTGTAGCCACATTGGGAGCAATCGGCGCCGGGAGCGCTGCAATCCTTTATTTTGTGGGACGCAAATTTCACGTGGAAGAAGACCCCCGTATCGAAGAAGTGCAGGAAGCGCTTCCCGCCGCCAATTGCGGTGGATGCGGCTTTCCCGGATGCGCATCGTTTGCCAACGCTTGTGTGAAGGCCGAAACGCTGGACGACTTGTACTGCCCCGTTGGCGGACAGGAAACAATGAACAGAGTTGCCGATATATTGGGAAAAACTGCCGCCACAACGGCGAAAAAAATAGCTGTAGTAAGATGCAGCGGTTCGTGTGACGAACGTCCGCGATTAAACTTATACGATGGCGTGTCTAACTGTACCATTGCCGCGGCACTTTACGGCGGCGACACCGGCTGCTCGTTCGGCTGTTACGGTTTGGGCGATTGCGAAGTATCGTGTACATTCGATGCCATCCACATTAACCCGGTAACCATGCTGCCCGAAGTGGTGGAAGACAAATGCACGGCTTGTGGAGCCTGCGTAAAAGCCTGTCCGAAAGACATTATCGAGTTGCGCAAGCAAGGGCCTAAATCGCGCCGCATTTACGTAAGTTGTGTGAACAAAGACAAAGGCGCCGTTGCCAAAAAAGCGTGTAATGTAGCTTGCATCGGATGTTCCAAATGCCAGCAGGTTTGCCCGTTCGATGCGATAACTATGGAGAATAACCTGGCATTTATTATCGATGACAAGTGCCGATTGTGTCGCAAATGCGTTCCGGTTTGTCCCACAAATTCCATTTTGGAACTCAATTTCCCGCCGCGGAAAGAAGCGCCCTCGACACCCAAAGAAGAATCAGCAGTTACAGCTTGAAAAACAAAAAGATTTAGAGAAAATGGAAACAGTATTGGGAACATATAAAGATGGATACATAAAACTCGACAAACAGTTTGTGAGCAAAAAACCTGTTAAAGTAATTGTAACATTCTTAGAAGATGTCCAAACAGCAACTGAAAGGATTTTGTCTTTAAACGATTTTTCGTTCGCTAAAAGTCAAAAAAATCTAAGCAGCTATAAAGGCTCTTTGAGTGATGCAGTTATCGAAGAAAGGCGTGAAGAACTATGAACGTTTTTGTAGATACATCATCGCTTCTAAAACTTTACTACAAAGAAGAAAATACTACAGAACTTGAAAGTTTTTTTTCGAAGGCTCAAATACGCACAGTTTATTTATCCGAAATTACAAAAATAGAGTTCGCGTCTGCTTTGTGGAGAAAAGTACGTGCTAATCATATTTCAGCAGAACAGGCTAACATTACATTACAACTATTTGAAAACGACTTTGATAATTATACATTCATCGTAACTAACAATTTAATTATTGAAAAAGCCCGGTTGTTGCTGTCAAAATATGGATTACAAGGACTAAGAACTTTAGATAGCATCCAGCTTTCAACAGCAGTATCACTAACTTCAAAAGCTGATACTTTCATAACTTCAGACGCTTTATTAAATACTTTTTTTGAAAAAGAAAATCTCAATACAAAGATTGATATTCGTTAATTGAGTTCTATGTTAAAAACATTTCGTATCGGGGGAATCCACCCCAAAGAGAACAAATTCTCTGCCGGACAAGCAATACAACCCATTGCCATACCCGCACAAGTTATCATACCGCTCACACAGCACATTGGCGCTCCGTGTCAACCCGTTGTGAAAAAGGGCGACAAGGTGAAAGTAGGAACCCTTATCGGAAAAACGGTGGGATTTGTTTCGGCAAACATTCACTCGCCCGTTTCGGGGACTGTGCTTAAAATCGATAAAGCACTCGATGCCAGCGGATATAAACGCGATGCCGTTTTCATCAATGTTGACGGCGATGAATGGGAAGAAAAAATCGACCGTTCCGAAACGTTGGTTAAGGAATGTGCTCTTTCTTCCAAAGAAATTATCGATAAAATTTCTGCCGCAGGCGTCGTGGGAATGGGTGGAGCCACTTTTCCCACGCACGTAAAACTGATACCACCTCCGGGCACAAAAGCCGAAACGCTTATTATCAATGCTGTGGAATGCGAGCCGTATCTCACATCGGATCATCAGCTGATGATGGAGAAAACCGAAGAAATTCTGGTAGGAACAACCATCCTGATGAAAGCCATCAACGTGAGCAAAGCGGTTATCGGTATTGAGAACAATAAAAAAGATGCCATCGATAAATTCACTTCGGCAGCAAAATCATATCCCGGAATCACGGTGCAATCGCTCAAAGTGCAATATCCGCAAGGCGGTGAAAAGCAACTTATCGATGCCATTGTTCGCCGTCAGGTTCCAAGCGGTGCGCTTCCTATTTCAGTGGGTGCAGTGGTGCAGAACGTGGGAACAGCTTTTGCCGTTTACGAAGCCGTTCAGAAAAACAAACCGCTCGTGGAGCGCGTGGTTACCATTACCGGAAAAGACGTAAAAAAACCGTGCAACGTGCTTTCGCGTGTGGGAATTCCCCTAAACAATCTTATCGACTTCGCCGGCGGACTGCCTGAAACTACCGGAAAAATAGTCAGCGGCGGCCCAATGATGGGAAAAGCCATCGCCAGCGTGGAAATTCCGGTAACAAAAGGAACATCGGGAATACTGATTATCCCCACGCTGGAATCGAAACGCCAACGGATGAGAGATTGCATCCGCTGTACCAAGTGCGTAAACGTTTGCCCGATGGGATTAAATCCTACTCTTTTGATGAATCTCACGGAATACAGCGAATGGGACAGAGCCGAAAAAGGCCGTATTACCGATTGTATCGAATGCGGTTCGTGCAGCTACACTTGTCCGTCTGACCGCCCGTTGCTGGATTATATCCGGTTGGGAAAAGGGAAAGTGATGGGGATTATCAGAGCAAGAAAAAACTAAAAAAATGTTGCCATATCTCAACTAAAAATGTTAACGAAAGAGTATATCATATCAACTCTTAAAATCCACAAACCTGAATTTGCAAAACTCGGGGTTAAAGATATTGGATTGTTTGGTTCTTTTGTAAGAGCTGAACAATCGGAGAAAAGCGATATTGATATATTGATTGATTTCAATACTTTTTCCGATGAAAATTTTGACAACTTTATGGCTATTTGCGATGCATTTGACCGTATTTTTGAAAATTTCAAAGTGGATGTGGTTACTAAAAACGGATTAAGTCCCCACATCGGGCCAAGAATATTAAAAGAAACGCTTTTCGTATGAAAGATCCCGTTGAATATTTGAAGCACATAAACGATGAATGCAACTTTATATTGTCGGTTATAACAAAGGATTTATCATGGGAAAACTTTATTAATGATGAAGTTTTGAAAAGAGCTTCTGTGAGAAGTCTGGAGATAGTTGGCGAAGCAACCAAAAAAATTCCTGCCGATATAAAAGTAAAATGGAACACAATTAAATGGAAAAACATGGCCGGAATGCGCGACAGATTAATCCACGATTACATGGGAATTAATTACCTGATTGTTTGGGATGTAGTTAAAATAAAATTCCGGTACTCAGCGAACAAATAAAAGAAGTTATTCAATTAGAACTAAAAACTAACAAATAAACAATATTTCAAGTCCCCTTTTAGGAGGATTTAGAGGTTTTATGGAAAATAAACTAATCGTCTCCCCATCGCCGCACGTGCACAGTGGAGACAGTATCGAAAAAAACATGTACGGCGTACTGATAGCGCTTATTCCGGCGTTTTTGGTGGCAGTGTACGTGTTCCGGTTAGACGCGTTGATAATTACGGCGTTATCGGTTTTATTCTGTATGGGATTCGAATATCTCATCGCCAAGTACATCATGAAGAAGGAACCTGCGGTTTTCGACGGTTCTGCTATTATCACCGGCGTTTTGCTGGCGTTCAATGTGCCATCCAATCTGCCGATTTGGATACTGGCATTGGGATGTCTTTTCGCCATCGGCGTGGTAAAAATGTCGTTCGGCGGATTGGGCAACAACATTTTCAATCCAGCCATCGCGGGACGTATCTTCCTGCTGATCTCTTTTCCGGCACAAATGACCACGTGGCCTACGCCCGATGTTGGCGCCGCAACCGATGCCATAACATCGGCAACAGTTTTGTCGAATCTGAAATTCAGTCCGGAAGCATTGCCAACGATGACAGACATGTTCTTTGGCTTCGAAGGCGGGTCCATCGGCGAAATGAGTGCGCTGGCGCTGCTGATCGGGTTGGTGTATTTGCTGTGGAAAAAAATCATCACGTGGCAGATTCCTATTTCGATTATTGTATCGGTAGCCGTTTTCACCGGGATTTTGTATCTTTTCAATCCCATTCCGCTGTATAACCCGCTTATACACCTGTTTTCGGGTGGATTGATGCTGGGAGCCGTTTTTATGGCAACCGATTACGTAACATCGCCCATGACAAAATCCGGTATGCTTATTTATGGTGTGAGCATCGGATTCATAACCGTTGCTATCCGTTTGTGGGGCGCTTATCCCGAAGGCGTTTCGTTTGCAATCTTGCTGATGAACGCGTTCACTCCGTTAATCAATAATTACACAACACCAAAAAGATTCGGGGAGGTAGTGAAAAATGGCTAAATTAAAATCAACATTCCGAAATATGTTCCTTTCGCTGTTCACCATCAGCTTTGTGGTGGCGGTTTTATTGGCACAAGTGAACAAAATGACTGCTAAACCCATAGCAGAAGCTAAAGCACTAAAATTAGAGAACGCTATCAAAGAAGTGGTTCCCGAATTCGATAACAATCCGGTTGAAGAGGCTTATAAAATGCCTGCATCCAATGGCGATTCGTTGCTGGTTTATCCCGCGAAAAAAGGAGACGAAGTAGTCGGATTTGCCATAAACACCTATTCTAACAACGGGTTTAGCGGGAACATTCAGATTATGGTGGGTTTCGATATGGAAGACAAAGTAGTGAACTACTCCGTTCTCTCGCATGCCGAAACTCCCGGTTTGGGTTCGAAGATGAACGAATGGTTCCGCGATACCGCCAAGCCCGCTCAGGTTGTGATTGGCAGAAACCTGTCGGAAGGGAATTTAAGCGTTTCGAAAGACGGAGGACAAATTGATGCCATAACCGCATCAACTATTACATCGCGTGCATTTCTGGAAGCCATAAACAGAGCGTATGCCGTTTATAAGGCAAGCGATGCCAATTCGTCTGCAACAACAAAAAACAAAGCGGAAGATAATACCGAGAAAGGAGAAAATAACGATGAATAAGAATCTGAAAGTTATTGTAAACGGAATTATTAAAGAAAACCCCATTTTTGTACTTCTGTTGGGGATGTGTCCTACGCTGGCAACTACAAGCTCGGCGGTTAACGGTATGAGTATGGGATTGGCCACAATGTTCGTTTTAATTATGTCGAACACGGTTATTTCGTTATTGAAGAATCTGATTCCCGACATGGTGCGCATTCCGGCTTTTATTGTGGTAATTGCAACATTCGTAACCATTGTGGAAATGATGATGAAAGCCTACGTACCGGCTTTAGCCGACAGTTTGGGTATTTTTATCCCGCTTATCGTAGTAAACTGTATCGTATTGGGACGAGCCGAAGCATTCGCCTCTAAGAATAAAGTTTTTGCATCTATACTCGACGGCTTTGGAATTGGCTTGGGATTCACCTTTGCTCTCACTTTACTGGGAGCAGTTCGAGAGTTATTGGGAACCGGAAAAATATTCAGTGTATCTATTTATCCCGAGAATTTCGGTTCGCTTGTATTCGTACTGGCGCCCGGTGCATTTATCGTGTTGGGCTTTTTAATTGCTACGTTTAATCAACTGGTGAAGAAGTAATACGAGTTACGGGGTGCGAGTTACGGGTTCGGTTTATGAACTCCCGCCCAACAACTAACTATTTGAAATTTTGCAAAAACAATTAACTAAATCAAACACAAGGTTTCGCCGTTGAACAGTTTCGCCCACACCACGAAACTCGAAACCCGAAACCCGAAACAAAAAATATATGGAATACATTGGAATAATTATCGTCGCCATATTTGTAAACAACATTGTTTACTCGCAATTTTTGGGAATTTGTCCTTTTCTGGGTGTTTCCAAAAAAGTGGATACCGCCATCGGAATGAGCGCTGCAGTAACGTTTGTGTTAACCATTGCCACCATTGTAACCTTCCTGCTGCAAAAAGGCGTTCTGGAGCCTTTCAACTTGGGATACCTGCAAACCATTTCTTTTATATTGGTTATTGCCTCACTGGTTCAAATGGTGGAAATTATTTTGAAGAAAGTTTCACCGTCACTCTACCAAGCATTAGGGGTTTTTCTACCGTTGATTACTACCAACTGTGCTATTCTGGGTGTCGCTATCTTGGTTATTCAAAAAGATTTCAATTTGCTACAATCGGTGGTTTTCGCTATCGCCACATCCATCGGTTTTGCCTTGGCATTGATAATGTTCTCAGGCGTACGAGAGCAGCTTTCACTCACCAAAGTTCCGAAAGCAATGCAGGGCGTCCCTATAGCGCTTATCACCGCCGGATTGATAGCTATGGCATTTATGGGCTTCTCAGGAATAGATCAGGTTTTTAAGTAATGAATATCAACATATATGGGTTAAGGTTCAATGTTCGAAATATCGACTTTGAGCCTTAATTTATTTTATCTCGACAAACTTTTCTTTAACCGTTAAACCATCTGTTAAAACCCCTGTCTTAAAGATAACAAAACGAAGTTACACTCTCTTAATACTTACAGATATGAAAAAGTTAATAAACATCATCCTGATCGCTTTCGCAGCAACGATGCTAACATCGTGCATGGCTCTCCAAGGCGGAGCTTACTCCCAAAGCGGATACGACAGAGATTACGGTTATTACGAAAATGATGGTTATTACGATGATGATGACTATTATTACGGCGATAACAATAATTACTATAACCGCGGCGGAGTAAACATTCAGGTCTTTTACAACGAGTTGCGTCCACACGGAAGGTGGACAAGACACAACAGTTACGGCGATATCTGGATCCCGAGAGTGGGACGCAATTTCCATCCCTATGCCACAAACGGATATTGGGTGATGACCGACTACGGAAACACTTGGGTATCTGATTTCTCGTGGGGTTGGGGGCCTTTCCACTACGGACGCTGGTTCTACGACGATTACTACGGATGGGCATGGATTCCCGGATACGAGTGGGCGCCTGCATGGGTAACCTGGAGAACAGGCGGCGGATACTACGGATGGGCGCCAATGGGCCCGAGAATGGGAATAAGCGTACACATAAACTTACCGATAAATTACTGGGTTTTCTTACCGAACAGGTACATGTATCATAGAAATATGCACAGATACTACCCCGGCAGAAACCACTATCACGGTATTTACAACAATACAACCATTATAAACAACACTTATATTTACAACGATAACCGCTACTACAGCGGCCCAACTGCCAACGAATACCGCAGCACAACGGGAAGAAGCGTAAGCGTACGCACACTCGATACGAACGGACGTTCCGGCAGAACATCGGTAAGCGACAGAGCAGTGAGCGTTTACACACCCGGGAACTCGAGAAGCAGCAGTGGAAATGTTTCGAGATCGGCCAATGCAAACAGCAATACCAGAAGCTCATCCGCAACCCGGGGCACGGTTAACTCCGGCACTCGCAGCGGCGAAGTGAACAGAAGTGCAACCACCAGAAGCGCAGGTTCTTCAACCCGCGAAGCGGTAAACAGCCGTTCGAACACGCAAAGTACAACGCGCAGCGCAACCACTCGTGAAGTCGCTCCCGCAAGGCAATCGAACAGCAACGTCAGAAGCGCGGCTCCTCAGCAATCTGCCCGGAGCAGCAGCCAGAGCAGCCCTTCAACTTCGGTGAATCGTCAAACGCAAAGCACTACCCGTTCATCGGCTCCCAGCCAGGTAAACCGGCAATCGGAAAGTTCTTCGCGCTCCTCCGCTCCGAGCCAGGTAAGCAGAAGCAGTCAAAGTTCGTCTTCGTCACGCTCCAGCGCAAGCCAGGCTCCGGCACAAACCCGAAGCAGCAATGCTAACGTAAGCCGGAGCAGTTCATCCTCTTCTTCATCCAGAAGCAGTGGAAATGTAACACAGCAAAGCTCTTCGTCTTCGTCGAACACCAGAAGCAGCGGAAATACTTCCTCGTCTTCTTCAAGAAGCAGTGAAAGCAGCTCCTCAAGGTCTTCTTCGGGGCGCAGGTAATAATAAAATTCAATGTGCATCAATAACAAAAGCCGCCAGATTGGCGGCTTTTGTTATTGATATGCGATTCGAAATTAGCTCACATTCGGTCGTTGAACGTTGTTTCGCATCACCCAATTATTTGGCGTAGCTTACCGCTCTGGTTTCGCGGATTACGGTAATTTTCACCTGGCCGGGATACGTCATATCGGTTTGAATTTTTTTGGCGATCTCTGCCGAAAGTTTTTCGGTGTCGTTATCGTCAAGCTTATCTGCACCAACTATTACGCGCAATTCGCGTCCGGCCTGAATAGCGTATGTTTTCACCACGCCGGGATACGAAAGAGCCAGATTTTCCAGATCGTTCAAGCGTTTCATATACGCTTCCACAATTTCGTGGCGAGCGCCGGGACGCGCACCCGAAATAGCGTCGCAAACCTGAACGATGGGCGCCAAGAGCGTTGACATTTCCACTTCATCGTGGTGCGAACCGATGGCGTTGCAGATATCCGGCTTTTCCTTGTATTTTTCGGCCAGTTTCATTCCGAGCATGGCGTGCGGCAATTCCGGTTCGTCATCGGGAACTTTGCCAATGTCGTGCAATAATCCGGCGCGGCGCGCTTTTTTGGGATTCAAGCCGAGTTCGGCAGCCATAATGGCACACAGATTAGCCGTTTCACGCGAGTGCTGCAGCAGGTTTTGTCCGTATGACGAGCGATATTTCATTTTTCCAACCATGCGAATCAACTCGGGATGCATCCCGTGGATTCCCAAATCGATAACCGTGCGTTTTCCGGTTTCCACAATTTCTTCTTCAATCTGCTTGCGCACTTTTGATACCACTTCTTCGATACGCGCCGGATGGATACGTCCGTCGGCAACCAGTTGGTGGAGCGACAAACGGGCAATTTCGCGGCGCACGGGGTCGAAACCCGACAACACGATTGCCTCGGGCGTATCATCAACAACAATTTCCACTCCCGTGGCAGCTTCCAGCGCACGTATATTCCGGCCTTCACGGCCGATTATGCGGCCTTTTACCTCATCGGAATCGATATGAAAAACCGTAACAGCATTTTCAACGGCGGTTTCCGTAGCTACACGCTGAATACTCTGAACTACAATGCGTTTAGCTTCTTTATTGGCGGTCAGTCTGGCTTCTTCCATCATTTCGTTGATGTACGATTGAGCATCGGTTTTGGCTTCTTCTTTTATCGATTCCACCAAACGCTCTTTAGCCTCATCGGCAGAAAGGCCCGAAATGGCTTCCAATTGCTCAACAGACTGGCGATAAAGCTTTTCAAGTTCAACACTTTTCTTGTCCAACAATTCCTGCTGGTTATCCAGATTTACCCGGATACCGTCAATCTCGTTCCCTTTTTTGCTCAATTCCTCCTGACGCTGATTCAACGACATTTCGCGCTGTTTCAGGCGGTTTTCGGTAATTTGTATTTTCGATGTGCGGGCATTTGCCTGTTTCTCGGCTTCGGCCTTCATCGAAATAACTTCTTCTTTGGCTTCCAGTAATTTGTTTTTCTTGATTACTTCAGCGTCTTTTTCGGCGTCGCTCAAAATATTCTGAGCGCGCGAATTGGCTGCTTTACCGGTCATGTACCAGGCAACTACGGCTCCGATAACTAATCCGATAACTCCTATCACTATTTCCATATATTCTTTGATTATTAATGATTTATAAAATCTCCACATTCTGTTTTTTCAAACAAATGCAAAGAATTGGTTCTAAAATTATGTTGTTTTTGTTTTTTTCTTTCACCAATAAAAAATCGCACATTTTTTGGGCTGAAAAAATCAACCACAAAAAAGCGCGATAGCTGTTAATCCTGAATATCAGGACATTATTTACTTTTTAAGATAAATATCCAGTTCTTTTACCAACGAACCGATTGTATCTTCATAGGGTTTCGTATTGTTCTTACTGCCAATAGAAAAATTCTCCGCCAATGCTTGTATGGCAGTCATAGCCATAAAGTCCTGTGGGATTAAATCGGAATTTGCCCCGTATTTAACCCTGTATTGATTTATCTTATCGTTTATTGTTTTGGCGGATTTTCGAAAGGCTTCCTCTTCCGATCGCTTGATTTTCAGCGGATATCTTCGTCCGTCAACTTCCAATGTTAATAAAAACTTTTCGTCGCCCATAGCATAAATTTTTTAGGGTTTAACTATTCAATAAATTTATGCATTTATCAACTTCTCGCACTAATTTCGACAGTTTTGTTTTGGCAATTTTCACATCTACCGATGCCGCGGTAATGGTTCTTGCCATTTTCAAGCTATCGTATTTTGTATGCAACCGACTGAGTTGTTCCGTTGTTTCGGTAAGTTGCTTGTTTTTAACCTGTAAATCAGATTTCAAGCGGCTGTTTTCCTCTTTCAGCGTGTCGCACAAGTACATTACCTGCCGCACACGAAATTCCAAATCAGTCAACAACTTTTTCTTATCTTCAGTCATGGAGAAACAAAAATTCACGCAAATATAGTCATTGCTTGCATTTTTCACAACTTTTCGCAAGTTATTTTTCAATATTTCATATAATTGCGATAAATACCAAAAAGTTTGCTTGAGATTTTATAATTTTGCCATTGGGTGACGCGAACTCCGATTCGCATTATTAGAATAATTTATGAGAAATATTGATATAACGATTAGTGACGAGATTCTTGCCGCCTGTCCCCATTTCCACTTCTCTGCGATATTATGCAACGTGAAGAACTCGCCTCATAACGAAGAATTGTGGAAAGAGATTGACGCATTTTCAGCAGATTTCCGTACGAAGCACAAAATGGAAGATATCGGCAAACGGAAGGCCATTGCCGCCACGCGGCAGGCGTACAAAAACCTGGGAAAAGATCCGAGCCGGTACCGGCCTTCGGCAGAAGCGTTGTGCAGACGGATAATTAAAGATGTAAATCTGTATCGGATTGATACGTTGGTGGATTTGGTAAATCTGGTTTCGTTGAAAACCGGATATTCCATCGGCGGGTTTGATGCCGACAACATTCAAGGGAATCTTGTTTTGGGAGTTGGAAAAGCCGGTGAAAAGTTTGAAGCGATTGGCCGTGGTTTGCTGAATATAGAAGGATTGCCGGTTTATCGGGATGAAATTGGCGGGATAGGCACACCGACAAGCGATGAAGAACGGACAAAGATAACCGCAGAAACCACCCGTTTGTTGATGATCATAAACGGATATTCCGGCGAAGAAGGATTGCAGGAAGCCGCGGATTATTCGGTGGAATTGTTGGAGAAGTTTGCGGGAGCAAATGAAATTAAACTTTGTCAAAGTTAGCGGGTGAAGCGACTTCCAAGTTGCTTTGAAGAAACAGTCGAATGCTAAAAACTTTGTTAAAGTTTGGAGCTTTGACAAAGGTTTTTTTAATTACCATCCTATTACGACTCTATTAAAGAATGCAATGTTTTAAAATACTCTTCGCCAGTTTCTACTAAAGGCAGAATATCTTTTTCTTCGATCACTTTCCAATCATCATAATCACCCGATTGCCGAAGCTCAAAAAGTTGACTGTAAAAACGACCCAGCTTGTCACTCAACAATCCTTCAACCACAAAATGCTTTCCTAAAAGCCGAATTACACCTCCGTGAGTTGAAGCCTGAAAATTATTTTTAATAAGTAAAGCCGATGTCATATAATAACATGCATAATACATGCGATTGGCTGCAGCAAACCAGAGTTGGGATTGAATTATACTTTTCACCTCCTCCCAAGTTGCAAAGGCCTTTTGCACACGATTTGAAACTATGGCCTGTCTTTCTTCATCGCTAAGTTTCATAATTCGACCCCCTCAGCCTGTACGTTTTTAAAAAAGAAACTGCTTTTACGGTCGATCCACTCCGATTCGGTATAAAGTTTCGGACTGAAATATTCACCGAATTTCCAGCCAAGTTGCACAAAGGGGTAAGCATATTGATCAAAATCGGAAGAAGTGATTTCCTTTTTGTCCAATAAAATCAACAAATCCCAATCCGATTCCGAAGTGGCATCTTCTCTTGCTCTGGAACCAAAAAGCACCAATTTCCCTTCCGGGAGCACCTCTTTTTTAAGGTTTTGAATGCTTTTAATTATTTTTTCTTGTTTTGTCAATTCAAAAAGATATTACTCGTTGCAAAAATAGAAATTCTTTTTTAGTTATCAGCTTTTTCTCAATAAAATCCTAAACGTACTCCCTTTTCCCATTTCGGACTGTTTCACGAAAATCTTGCCATCGTGATAATTTTCAACAATCCGCTTCGCGAGCGATAAACCCAGCCCCCATCCTCGTTCTTTGGTGGTAAATCCGGGTGAAAATATGTTGTTGAATTTCGATTTTGGAATGCCTTTCCCGGTATCGGTTATATCCAGACAATAATATTTCCCTTTTTCGCCCATCGAATAAGTGATTGTGCCTTGACCGCTCATGGCATCCACAGCGTTTTTAGTCAGATTTTCGATTACCCAACTGAACAACGATTCATTAAGCCGAACTATCGCGGGAGATTCGGGAAAATCAAAGATTAACTGCACTTTATCGGAAATCCGCTTTTCGAGATAAGCAACCGATTTTTTCACTTCCGCCTGCCACTCCACCGGTTTCCTATCGGAAGCGGAGCCAATTTTTGAAAACCGGTCGGCAATAACTTCCAGCCGATGAACGTCTTTACCCATTTCATCCATCAAATCCGGATCAATATCCTTCAGTTTCAAATACTCCGTCCACGCAATTAACGACGAAATCGGCGTTCCCAACTGATGTGCCGTCTCTTTCGACAATCCCACCCACACCTTGTTTTGCTGTGCTTTCTGGGAACTTCGGAGCGCAAAAAACGCTAACGCGATAAATATGGAAATCACCAGCAACTGCACATACGGATAAGCCTGCAACCGCTTAAGAATATAAGAATCATCGTAATAGACATACTGATCGAGTTCATCGAGCGGAATGGGATCGTGCTTTTCGGAGAACTCATCTATCTTTTTCATCAAAAATTCGTGAGTATTTTTCTCGGGAAGTTTTATGTTGTTTGCTGTGGCCGTTTCGCTGGTTTTATCGTACAAAATAACCGGAATAGTGTTGTTGCTTTGCAAAATCTGCAACACCAGGTTCATATCGGCATTCTCATCGCCAGTGGCAAGCAATTCGGTTGCAACAGCCCAGATTTCCACTTTGTTCCGTTCTTCTTTGGCCAATTCCTTCACCAACCTGTTCGAAAAAACAAGCGAAACAACAGCGATTGCAATGGCGATAACCACGAAAGCATATTTTACGAGTTGCCGGGAATCTAAAAAAAGTTTCATTCTTCCGTTGACTTTTGACGTTTACAAAGTAACGAAAAAAGGTTCGATTTATTGGATAATGAGTAATTTTTGAAACAAAATCCATATTCTATGATTTGTTTTCTATTTTAATTTGTATTTTTGTGCACGAACACAATAAAAATTTTAGAACATGAGAAAAGTTTTATTCACACTTACTGGATTGATTTTTTCGTTGCTAATCCATGCCCAAAACCGTCCCGATCCGCAACCTGCACCAGACACTTTCGAGAAATTCAAAGTAGGAATGGCCGGTTACACTTTTGTGAAATTCGATTTGGACAAAACGCTGGAGATTATGCAAAAATGCGATGTCCGCTACCTGTGCATCAAAGATTTTCACTTGCCGTTTAACAGTACCGATGAGCAAATTGCCGCCTTTCACGCCAAGTTGAAGGCCAAAAACGTTACCGGTTACGCCGTCGGCCCCATTTATATGCGTTCGCAGGAAGATGTTGACAAAGCGTTTGAGTACGCTAAACGCGTGGGAGTGAAAATGATCGTGGGCGTACCCAACTACGATTTGCTGCCTTACGTGGACAAAAAAGTGAAGGAATACGATTTTAAATACGCCATTCACCTGCATGGGCCGGATATGCCGCTGTATCCCGATGCCGACGACGTTTGGAACAACGTAAAAAATCTTGACGCGCGTATCGGAATGTGTCTGGATATCGGCCACGACCGCCGAAACGGAAAAGATCCGGTGAAAGACCTGAAAAAATACCACAAACGCGTGTTTGATGTTCACATCAAAGACGTTACCGGAGCCAGTAAAGAAGGATATTCGGTTGAAGTGGGGCGCGGAATTCTGGATATTCCGGGATTTGTGAAAATGCTGCGAAAAGTGGGTTACGACGGCGTTTGCAGCCTGGAGCACGAACGCAACATGGACGATCCGTTCCTGGGAATTGCCGAATCCATCGGATATTTCCGCGGAGTGATCGCTGCCACAAAAAAATAAGAAACTTGCGGTTTCAAATAGTGAAAAGGGGTTGAACGTAAAAAATTCAATCCTTTTTCTATATCTTTACGCTCAAAAAATTTATGATCACTTTTATTATAATCGGGATAACTGCCATTATTTCCATCGCAGCTTTCAGCAATTACACGATGATGGACAAATTTATTTTTCGTCCCACCGAAGTCAAACGCGGGCAATGGTATCGTTTCTTCACCTACGGTATGCTGCACGCCGATTATACACACCTTATTTTCAACATGTTTACGCTCTATTTTTTCGGCGGCGATATTGAGCAGGCTTTTAAAACAACGTTCGGACAACAAACCGGAACCATTTATTTTCTGCTTCTTTACATAACCGCCTTGCCGGTTTCCATACTTCCCACCTACCTTAAACAGAAAGACAACGCCAACTACCGGAGCCTGGGAGCATCGGGTGCGGTTTCCGCGATAATTTTCGCCTATATTCTCATCAACCCGATGAATTATATGGGAGTTTTGTTTATTCCTATCTGGTTGCCGGCTTTCCTTTTCGGTGTAATCTTTTTGTTGATCTCCGTTTCTCTCGATAAAAAACAATCGAAAGGCATCAATCATTCGGCGCATATTACCGGCGGCGTGTACGGGATAGTTTTTATGGTGGTGGTTTTCATCGCGTTTGCCAACATCAACCTGATAAGCGAGTTTGCCGATAAAATACGGGTAGATTCCGTGAGCGACCTTATCCGTTTCGGTTATTGACACGCAAAATCACAAAATGTACGGACATTTTGGTTAATTTTGCAAGAAATTTTTTATCGATGAAATTGAAAAGCGACGACAAGTCCCTGCATTGGAAAGTGCTGGACAGCGAATACCTGCATCGGGAACCTTGGTTGACAGTGCGACGAGAACGCCTGCAACTGCCCAATGGAAAAATCGCTCCCGAATATTACGTGCTCGAATACAACAACTGGGTAAACATTATTGCCATAACCAAGGAGAAAAAATTTGTGATGGTGAAGCAATACCGGCACGGATTCGGGCAGGTTTGCTACGAACTTTGTGCCGGAGTTTGCGAAAACAGCGATACATCGCCACTGGAATCGGCAAAACGCGAATTGATGGAAGAAACCGGCTACGGAAACGGCAAATGGAGCGAGTTAATTTGTGTTTCTCCCAACGCGAGCGCCAACACCAACCTGTCCTATTGTTTCGTTGCCGAAGATGTGGAGAAAATTAACGAACAGGCGCTGGATGACTCCGAAGACCTCACGGTTCATCTTTTCTCGCTCGATGAAGTTAAAGAGCTGCTGATGAATGGAGAAGTCATTCAGGCAACCATGGCAGCGCCGTTGTGGAAATATCTGGCTGTAAATCACTTGCTATGAAAGACGCTGCGTTGTACCTGATTCCTACCACGCTGGGCGACACGCCGGTTGACCGGGTTTTGCCTGCACACAACGCCCAAATTATTTCCGATTTGCGCCATTTTATCGTGGAAAACGTGCGCTCCGCGCGTCGGTTTCTCAAACAATGCAACAAGGAAATCGATATCGACTCGCTCACATTTTACGAATTGAACGAACATACCGATAGGCAGCACATTTCGGAATATTTAAAACCTATCCGTCAGGGAGAAAGCGCGGGAATAATCTCCGAAGCCGGTTGTCCGTCGATCGCCGACCCAGGAGCCGATGTGGTGGCTATCGCGCAAAGCGAAGGAATAAAAGTGGTGCCGTTGGTTGGGCCGTCGTCGTTGCTGATGGCCGTTATGGCATCGGGATTCAACGGACAAAGCTTCGCGTTTCACGGTTATTTACCCATCGATAACGCGGAACGCGTAAAAAAACTAAAACAGTTGGAGTCAAGAGCATATAACGAAGACCAGACTCAATTGTTTATAGAAACACCGTATCGGAATCAAAAACTGGCCGAAGATATTTTGCAGCACTGCAAGCCCCAAACCCGGTTGTGCATCGCCATAAATATTTCGTGCGACGATGAATATATAGTTACCAAATCCGTAAAAGCGTGGAAAGGCAAACTGCCCGAAATGCACAAGAAACCGTGTGTGTTTTTGATTTACCGGTAATAGAGACGTGGCATGCCGCGCCTCAAAAAACAAATAAAAAATTCTGCGATTTGGAAATCGCAGCTCCCAAATGAACGTTCAACAGCATATACAATTACAACCCTACAACTCTTTCCGCACAAAAGCGCTGGCGAAACTTTTTGCACAACCCGAAACCGTGGAAGAGTTGCAGGAAATTCTTACAACGTATAAATCCGAAAACAAATTAATTATCGGACACGGTTGCAACTTGTTTTTCACGCAGGATTTCGATGGACTGATTATCAAACCCGAAATCTATGGCCTTCAAATTCTCGAAGAAAACGATTATTGGGTGGAAATCGAAGCCGGAGCAACGGAAGACTGGGACACGTTTGTGGAGTTTTGTGTTTCGCGCGGTTATTCGGGAATTGAAAACCTGTCGTTAATTCCCGGAACGGTGGGCGCGGCGCCCATTCAGAATATTGGCGCGTACGGTGCGGAAGTGAAAGACGTGATAACGCTTGTGAAAACCGTTGAAACCGGAAGTGGAAATGTCAAAAATTTCACCAACGCGGAATGCGATTTTACTTACAGAAACAGCATTTTCAAACAGACACGGAAATACGCGATAACTTCGGTGGTTTTCCGGCTGCAAAAATCGTTTTCGTACGTTGAAAAATACGTCGATTTGAGCAGAGAGTTGAAAGATAATCCCCATCCGTCGTTACAAGAAGTGCGGGAAGCGGTTATCAACGTCCGGAACCGGAAATTGCCCGATCCCGAATCACTGCCCAACGCCGGAAGTTTCTTCAAAAACCCCATTCTGACGAAGGAAGAAAAAGAAAACCTACTCGCTCTCCTACCCGATGCACCCGTTTACAACGCCGGAACCGACGGTTTTAAAACATCGGCCGCTTATCTTATCGAAAAAGCAGGTTACAAAGGCAAACGAAAAGGCAATGTAGGAACTTATGAGCATCACGCGCTCATTGTCGTTAATTATGGAACCGAAAGCGGACAGGAAATAGCCAATTTTGTAAATGAAATTCGAAACACGGTTTTTCAACAATACAATATAATGCTGGAGCCGGAAGTCTGGATTTTTTAGCAAAAATCATTTCACAAACCATCTGACCACTCCAAGCGGTCTGAAGGATAAAATCTATGCAAATCCATTAATCGACTAATAGATTTACATGAAAAATTGATATTTTTTATGCAAAAGTGATAATTAATTCATATATTTGCATAAAAAACACCCTAATTATGATAATCGAGCGAAAAGTTACAGATAAAATAAAATATCTTGCTACCAAGTTTCCGGTTATTACACTTACAGGAACTCGACAATCCGGAAAATCCACCCTTTTAAGGCATTCGTTTCCTAATTACCGATATGTATCACTGGAAGATCTGGATTTGCGAAAAATGGCGATGGAAGATCCGCGTGGTTTTTTACAAAACTACAGTAATAAAACCATTATTGATGAAGCACAGTATGCTCCTGATCTTTTCTCATATATTCAAACTTCTGTTGACAAAGTTAATGATACAGGAATGTATATCCTTTCGGGGTCGCATAATTTTTTACTGATGGAAAGAATTACGCAAAGTTTGGCAGGAAGAGCGGCGATATTAAAACTCACCCCTTTTTCGATTGCAGAACTCAAAGAAGCCGATAAATTGCCAAATGACCTTAACAAATGGCTTTTCACAGGTGGATATCCAAGAATTTACGACAAAGAAATCCCACCTACTGATTTTTTCCCAAACTACATCCAAACCTATATCGAACGCGATGTTCGTTTACTTAGAAACATAAGCGACTTATCTGTTTTTATCAAGTTTATTAAACTTTGCGCTGCACGAATCGGGCAATTATTGAACATTTCGAATCTGGCAAACGAATGTGGAATAAACGTCAATACGGCACAGGCATGGATTTCGATCTTAGAAACGAGTTACGTTATTTACTTCCTGCGTCCTTATTACAAGAACTTCAACAAACGATTAGTCAAATCGCCCAAACTCTACTTTTACGATACCGGATTGGCATCATCACTTCTGGGATTGGAAACCGAAGAACAACTTTCTACGCACTATCTTCGTGGCGAATTATTTGAAAATATGGTTATTACCGAACACATAAAACAATATTACAACGAAGGAAAAGAACCGAATTTCTATTTCTGGCGCGATTCCAATCAAAACGAAGTAGATTTGCTGATAGAAAAAAGCAACAACCTATTTGCAGTTGAAATCAAAGCATCCGCCACCCTGAAAACCGATTTCTTTCGCGGACTGAAACACTTTCAATCGCTCAGTGGAATTCCAAATGATGCCCTGTCGGTGATTTACGGTGGTGATGCTGATTTTCTGACATCCGACGGGAAATTTATCAGTTGGCGAAATATTGAAAAAGTCTAAAGAAATTTCCTAAATTTGCACAAATCCAATTCCAAAATCGTAAATCATAAATATAAATTATGTCCTCATTTATCATTCACGGCGGCCACCGCCTCAACGGAGAAATCACTCCGCAGGGAGCCAAAAACGAAGCCCTGCAGGTAATTTGTGCCACGCTGCTCACCGAAGAAGAAGTGGTTATCGAAAACATCCCCGATATTCTGGATGTGAACAACCTTATCGCCCTGCTCAAAGACATGGGAGTGGAAGTGTGCAAACTAAGCGCGGACACCTACTCGTTCAAAGCATCGAATATCGATTTGGAGTTTACCAAAACCGAAGATTACATGCGCAAAATATCTGCCTTGCGTGGTTCCATTATGATTGTCGGCCCGCTGCTGGCGCGATTCGGGCAAGCCACCGTTCCTAAACCGGGCGGCGATAAGATAGGACGGCGCAGGTTGGACACGCACTTCAACGGAATAATGAAACTGGGGGCCGAACTGATTTACGACGAAAAAAAACAACTCTTCTCGCTCACTGCCGACAGCCTTCGCGGCCAATACATCCTGCTGGACGAAGCCTCCGTTACCGGAACCGCCAACCTGCTGATGGCTGCCGTGTTTGCCGAAGGCGAAACCATCATTTACAACGCCGCCTGCGAGCCCTACGTGGAGCAATTGAGCAAAATGCTGGTACGGATGGGCGCAAAAATCGAAGGAATTGGCTCCAACAGATTAATTGTAAAAGGCGTTACTAAACTAAGCGGATGTCGCCACAAACTGCTGCCCGATATGATCGAAGTGGGCAGTTTTATTGGGATGGCGGCTATGACCGCATCGGAAATTACCATCAAAAATGCGTCGATAGAAAACTTGGGCATCATTCCCGAAAGTTTCCGCAAGCTGGGAATTACCGTGCAACAACAAGGCGACGATTTATACATCCCGGCGCAGGAACATTACACCATCGAATCGTTTATCGACGGCTCCATCCTCACCATTGCCGACGCGCCCTGGCCCGGCCTCACGCCCGACCTGCTGAGCGTAATGCTCGTGGTGGCCACCAAAGCCGAAGGCTGCGTACTCATCCACCAAAAGATGTTCGAGAGCCGCCTGTTTTTCGTGGATAAACTGATAGACATGGGTGCGCAAATAATTTTATGCGACCCGCACCGGGCAACGGTTATCGGACTTGGCAATCGTTTCCGCCTTCGTGGAATGACAATGACTTCACCCGACATTCGTGCGGGAATTTCGTTGCTTATCGCTGCCATGAGCGCCAACGACACCAGCACCATCCACAATATCGACCAAATCGACCGCGGGTACCAGGATATCGACGTGCGGCTGAATAAGTTGGGGGCGAACATTGAGAGAAGATGACGGGGACTTGGAGACAGGAGATCTGGCGAATAGACAACAAAAAACATTAAACTATAAACATTAAACTTAAGATAAATTATGCTAAAAAAAGGAGAACATATCGAAGGAGTACCCGCTGAGCTGCAGCAACTGCTCGACAAGGACCAACAGGCCTATGATTTTTTCAACACCCTCACCGCTTCCTACAAACGCGGATATTGCGATTGGGTAGGCTCGGCCAAACAGGAACAAACCCGCCAATCGCGTGCCGAAAAAGCGATTTTAATGCTGCGCAATAATCAAAAAACGTTGAAGACAGTGTGAGTTACTATATATCTAAAAGATCCAAAAAGGCCCAACAAGCAATGAACAACACCAAACAAATCTTCCACACCCTCAGCTACATACAATATCCGTTGTTACTTATCGGGTTATTCCTAATCGTAAAGCCCATTTTTAAGGGATTTGATTTCCTATCGGAAAACCCCGAATATCTTTTTCAAACATACAACAATGCATTGATATTTTTTGGCCTGACTCTCAGTTTTGCAGCATTGCAAGACCCCAGCAAAACATCGCTGAAATACGAAAAAAGAATTTGGAAAAACCCCAAAAAAGCGAAAGTCATTCTGATATTTACAATCGTTACTACGGTTATCTTTTTTATTGCCGGGTTACTGAGTTTTATGGTAAAAGAAAGTGTCATTAAAGAGTTTTCGTATGGTTCGATCATACTGGCAATTGGACTTTTAGGCTATTTAAAACTACAAATCGATATGTTTGACAATCATAATGAAGCGGGAAAGAAATAAAATACTATCCTTATCCGTCTGTTAAAAACAAGCAATTTTCAATATATTTATTAAATTTTTCTTGTTTTAAGCATTCAATATATCTATCTTCGTATTATTGAATAGTGATTTCTGTGTAATATCAAAGAATTGTTATAGCACTAATTTCTTAAATTGTACAGCAGTTTTTATTTAACAATCTTACTAAATTAAACATGAAAGTATGAAACGAAAAATGTTAAGTTTATTGAAAATGGCGATATTCGTAGTAATATGGACATTTTCCACACACACGTTTGCGCAAAATATTACCGTACGTGGTACGGTGAAAAGCACAGATGGAGAACCGTTAATCGGAGTTACGGTACAGGTTCAGGGAACAGCAACCGGTACAGTAACTGATGCAGATGGTAATTTTACAATTCAAAACGTTGCACCTTCAGCAAACCTGGAAGTATCGTATGTGGGGATGCAAACAGAAGTTATTCCTATTCAGGGACGTACCTCTTTTGATGTTATATTGAGAGATGACACTGAACTGCTGGATGAATTGGTAGTTGTGGGATACGGGCAACAGCGTCGTCGTGAAATTACCGGTTCGGTAACAAACGTCTCTCCAGAGGATTTCAATAAAGGGGTAACGCGTGATGCTGCCGACTTGTTACAGGGAAAAGTAGCCGGGCTAAATATCACCACTCCTTCTGGGGATGTTACCGTTGGCTCCCGCATTCGGTTAAGAGGAGTTTCCACATTGCAAAACGATCAGGGTCCCTTCATCGTAATTGACGGCGTTCCGGGTGGCGATCTTCAAACCGTTGCCCCGCAAGATATTGAATCGATCTCTGTACTGAAAGACGCCTCTTCTGCTGCCATTTATGGTTCACGTTCGGCGGGCGGGGTAATCTTAATTACCACAAAAAGGGGTTCAGGCGTAAGAACATCGGTTTCATATGATGGTTATCTGGCTGTATCGCAATTAGCGAACAAACCCGACCTGCTTACCGCCGACGAATGGCGCGCCTATGCGAGAGAAGCCGGAAGAGACGCCTCAGTGTATGACAGATACAGTGCCAATACCGATTGGTTTGACGAAATCACCCGCACAGGAGTAGCTCACAACCACAGTATTTCTTTATCCGGTGGCGGTTCAAGCAGCAACTATCGGGCATCTTTCAATTATCTGAACAGAGAAGGTGTTGTGCGTGATAATGATCTGGAGCGATATAATTTTCGTTTTCAATTACAGCAACGTGCTATCAACGATCGTTTGCGTATCGGGTTAACGGGTGCGGCAACCATGGGCGATTGGAACGAAGCAAACAGATACAACTTTGTATTGGCGTATAACATGTTGCCTGTTTATCCGATTAATTTGTCGGATGGAGAATGGTTCGATACTCGTGAGTATGATCAGGGAAATCCGGTAAGGAATCAGGAATATAACCAAAATTTGAGAAAAAATGTGAATTATTACGGATCGGGCGACTTGGTTTTCACTCTTTTGGAAGGCTTGGATATTAAGACTCTTTTATACAAAGGTCGTCAAACAGAAGAAAGAAGTCAATACAATAACTCACAAACACAAGCAGGACGTAACGACGGAGGATATGCACGCCGCGAAAACAGGATTTGGGATAAAAACCTGATGGAATGGTTACTAGAGTACAACACATCTCTCGGTGCGGATGACACACAAAGACTGAATGTGATAGGTGGATACTCGTGGGAAGAAAATGAATACTCCTATATGGCAGCGGCCAATCGTAATTTCACCACAGATTTGCTGGGAGCAAACAATTTAGGCTCCGGACAAGGACTACGTCCTACCGACGTAGAATCGGCACGTAACATGAGCCGTTTGATTTCATTTTTTGCAAGGGCGCATTACAGCTACGCTGAACGATATATGCTTACCGCGACGATACGCAGAGATGGTTCTTCCAAATTCGGAGCAAATCATAAATGGGGTACCTTTCCGTCAGTATCGGCTGCCTGGGGTGTTTCTCAGGAATCTTTCATGGAAAATGTCTCATGGATCAACGACCTGAAGCTTCGTGCTGGATATGGCATCACCGGCAACCAGTCGGGGTTGGATCCATACAAAACACTTCAGCTTTATGGCACCAGTGGCACTTATTATGATAACGGCGCATGGCTGACAGCTTATAGGATCAGTCAGAACGCCAATCCCAATCTCAAATGGGAAGAAACAGCTATGTTTAATGTTGGGGTAGATTTCTTCCTATTCAACAATCGGGTAAATGGTACGATAGAATGGTATGACAAGCGTACTAAAGATATGCTCTATACTTACCGTGTTCCTACTCCTCCTTATTTGCACGAAGACATGATGGCAAATGTGGGCGATATGCGTAATACAGGAGTGGAGCTGGCATTAAATATTGACGCGGTTCGTACCCGCAATTTTAACTGGAATACATCTATCACCCTTGCACATAATAAAAATGAAATCACCCGGTTGTCAAACGAAGAATACACAACAAGCCGCGTTATGGTGGGTGACGCATGGGTACGCGGTGGTTCCGGACGTACCACCCACGTAGTGGAAGAAGGTTATCCTGTGGGGCAATTTTATGGTCCGGAGTTTATTAGAATTGATGGAGATGGAAGATATGTTTTCAAGAACAAAGAAGGAGAAGAGGTGAACGGAGTTACGGCTGATGATTACACCTACATTGGCTCTGCTCAGCCCAAGTTAACTTTTGGATGGAACAATCAGTTCAATTATAAGGCTTGGGATTTATCGTTCTTCTTCCGCGGAACACTTGGAAATAAAGTACTTAATATGGGACGAATGACTTACGGACACCCTGGATACTTGATCGGAGCAAATGCGCTGAACGATCCGTTAATCTACCAATTAAGAGTGGTGCCGGAATACTCATCTCTCTATGTTGAAGATGCTTCGCATATACGTCTCGACAATTTATCACTCGGTTATACTTTCAAGACCGACGGCTTAAACTGGCTCAACAGCGCCAGAGTATATGCAACAGGACAAAATCTCTTTGTTCTTACCCGTTATAAGGGGTTGGATCCTGAAGTAGATGAAAACAGAAACAACGGTTTGGCACCGGGAGTCGAAGATCGCGAATATTATCCGAAAGCACGGACTTTTTCTGTAGGTATTAGTCTCACATTTTAAAATTGCACGAATATGAAAAAAATAAATAGATTATCGTTGATATGGGTTACAATGGCCTTTTTTGTAGGTGCTATTTCCTGTACTAATCTGAATGAAACTGTTTACGACACCATTCCGGCAGATCAGTTCGGTAAAAAACCGACTGAGATAAACGCCATCATTGCTCCCATGTATAAGACACTAAAGAGCGTATGGCCTGGCGATATTTTTCTTCTTTCCGAACAAACAGGTGATATGGCCATGACCCCCACCCGTGTGGGAGGAGACTGGTGGGACGGCGGCGTTCACATGGAAATGAAACTTCATACATGGCAGGCAAGAAACGGATTAATAAGAAATTCCTGGAACGCATGCATGTCGGGCATTACTACCTGCAACCGCATCTATGCAACTATTGAAGATGCAGAAATGGATGCAGAATTGAAGAACCGTACACTAGCGGAGATTAGGGGCATCCGTGCTTTCTGGTATTATATACTGATAGATTATTTTGGGAATGCTCCACTGGTAGCCGATTACGAAAGCACTGAATTACCGGGCATGTCAACCCGCAAGCAAATGTATGATTTTGTGATTAAAGAGCTGAACGAGATAAAAGACATTTTGCGCACCGATGTAACCGGTGAAAGCTATAGCAAGTTTACTCAAGGCGTTGCATATACCCTGCTGGCAAAAATGTATCTCAATGCTGAAGTATGGACGGGAACACCCAATTGGCAGGGGGTTATTGACGCTGCCGACAAGGTTATGTCCCTCGACTATATCATCGAACCAAACTGGAAAACCAGCTTTGAAGTGAATAATCAGGTATCAAAAGAGATTATTCTTCCCATAGCGTTCGGGAAAGCAGACGGTGGCAATCACATGCACTACCGCACATTGCATTACCTCGACCCCATTGCATTGGGAATGAATATCGGAACCTGGAACGGAGTAAGCGCCCAACCAGGATACGTGAAACAATTCGATGATGCAGACAAGCGAAAAATCGGTTCATTTTTGATTGGGCCAATGATCAACCCCGCTACAGGACAGGTATTGATTACCGGTCACGGACGCGAACTCGTTCACACAATAGATTTCAACATCATTCCGGGAACGGAAAGGCAGGGAATGTGGGGTGAAGTAAATCAGGAAGAAGGTGCACGCGTAAACAAATGGGTATTCGAGAAAGGACTTTCAAGTTCCGACCAGGAAAACGATTATGCCATTTTCCGTTTGGCCGATGTTTATCTGATGAAAGCGGAAGCGCTGTTGCGTCTCGGCAGAGATAATGCCGAAGCAACCCGCTTAATTAATGTGATACGGGAACGTGGATACGGGAACACATCGCACAATTACACCTCTGTAACACTTGATAATTTACTTTTGGAGCGCCGCTTGGAACTGGCATGGGAATGTTCCAACCGACAGGACATGATCCGTTTTGGTAAATTCCTCAGCCCGGGATATCTCCGTCCCCAACAATCCGCGGCACATCTCCTTTTGTTTCCTATACCCGAATCAGCATGGGAGACAAACAACAAGCTGCAGCAAAATCCGGGATATCCGCCTTTCTCAGGTCAATAAAAAAGAGAAAACCAATAACAGCAGGCAAGTTTCCGTTGAAATAACGGAAACTTGTTTGTTTATACACCTTGTTTTCAACCGCCCAATTTAACCAACCCAAAATTTGCTTTTTCCCCAACTCTTTTGTTACTTTGCATTCAATTATAAACAACGGGATTAACCTTTCGCAAGTGAAGAGAAATTGATTTTTTCGAACTCGGATGAAAAACCTACAAACAACTTAAAGATTTAAAAATCAGACCAATTTATGATGATTAATGAAACTGTAATTACAGATTTGAAACAGGTAACCATACGGTTTTCGGGCGACTCGGGCGACGGAATGCAGCTGACCGGAACCCTGTTTTCTACCTTGTCTGCCATTTTCGGGAACGAAATAGCCACTTTCCCCGATTATCCGGCCGAAATTCGCGCTCCGCAGGGAACACTCAACGGGGTGTCGGGATTTCAGGTTCGCGTGGGCTCGAAAGACATTTACAACGCCGGCGACAAAGCCGATGTGCTCATCGCCATGAATCCCGCTGCCCTGAAAGTCAACCAGCAGCACTTAAAAAAAGGCTCCATAGTTATCTACGATACCGATTCTTTCACAAGAAGAGATTTGGAAAAAGCGCTTTTTAAAACGGAAGACCCTTTTGCAGAGCTCAATATCGAATATGTGCAACCCATTCCGGTTGCCATCACATCCATGACCAAAGATTCGTTGGCCGACAGCGGACTGGAAAACAAAGACATCTTGCGAAGCAAAAACATGTTCTCGCTGGGCGTGGTTTGCTGGCTGTTTAACCGGCCCATCGAAATTGCGGAACAACTGCTGAAAGACAAATTCAAGAAGCGTCCCAAGCTGGTGGAAACCAACATAAAAGCGCTTACCGACGGTTACAACTACGGCAACAACATACACCTTACGGCAACCACGTATCGCATCGAGACCATTCATTCCGCCAAAGGTTTTTATACCGATGTAAACGGAAACACCGCCACGGCATACGGACTCATCGCCGCGGCCGAAAAAGCCGGCGTGCAACTCTTTCTCGGCTCCTACCCCATCACTCCCGCAACCGATATTCTGCAGGAACTCACGGCAAGAAAAGACCTGGGCGTGAAAGCGCTGCAAATGGAAGACGAAATTGCCGGAATCTGCACCGCCATCGGCGCCAGTTTTGCCGGAAGCTTGGGCGCAACTTCCACATCGGGGCCCGGTTTGTCGCTCAAGAGCGAAGCGCTGGGATTGGCCGTGATGACCGAACTTCCTCTGGTGGTGGTCGACGTTCAGCGCGGCGGCCCGTCCACCGGAATGCCCACCAAAAGCGAGCAAGCCGATTTGTATCAGGCGCTGTATGGCAGAAACGGCGAAAGCCCGCTGCCGGTAATCGCGGCCACCACGCCCGTAGATTGTTTCGACAGCGCCTATTGGGCGTCGAAAATTGCGCTGGAACACATGACGCCCGTTATCCTGCTTACCGACGGCTACATTGCCAACGGCGCATCGGCCTGGAAAATTCCGAATATGGCGGAATATCCCGAAATTAAACCGCCCTACGTTCAGGGTAAATTTAACGGTTCCGATAGCTGGAAACCCTATCTCCGCAACGAAGACACGCTGGTAAGGTATTGGGGCGTGCCCGGAACTCCCGGATTTATGCACCAGATCGGCGGACTGGAAAAAGATTATTTCACGGGCGTGATATCGTCCAACCCCGATAATCACCAGTTGATGGTGAACACCCGCCGCGAAAAAGTACAAAAAATAGCCGGTTTCATCCCCGAACAGCAAGTTATAGGCGATAAAGACGCCGATACGCTGATCGTTGGCTGGGGCGGCACTTACGGCCATCTGCTCGAAGCCATGATGCGCATTCAAGACAAAGGAAAAAGCGTGGCTTTGGCTCATTTCAGGTTCATCAACCCGCTTCCGCGCAACACATACGATATTCTGAAAAAATACAAAACCATTATCGTTGCCGAGCAAAACACCGGCCATTTCGCGTCGTACCTGCTCAGCAAATTCAACGACATTAAGGTTCACAAATTCAACCGGGTGGAAGGGCAACCCTTCAGCGTGAGCGAATTGGTAAGTGAGTTTATTAAAATAATGGATGCATAAAATAATAGTAATTCAATAGTAATTCAATAGTAATTCAATAGTAATTCAATAGTAATTCAATAGTAATTCGATTGTTTCGTTGAAAGGTTCATCGCCGCGACGAATTACTAGCAAAGCGAATTACGGCGTAGCCGAATTACAACTGAATTACAAAAAACAATAAGTTTTTTATGGAAACAGCAGAAATAAAATATACACAGAAAGATTTCAAAAGCGATGTAAACGTGCGCTGGTGCCCCGGTTGCGGCGACTTCGCCATCCTGAGCTGCGTGCACAAAGCCATGGCCGAACTGAATATCCATCCGCACGAAACGGCGGTAATTTCAGGGATCGGCTGTTCGTCGCGATTGCCGTATTACATGAACACCTACGGATTTCACGGAATCCACGGCCGCGCGGCAGCCATCGCCACCGGCGTAAAAGTAGCCAATCCCAACCTCAACGTTTGGGTAGCAACGGGCGACGGCGACTCGCTGGCCATCGGCGGAAACCACTTTATCCACACCATTCGCCGAAACGTGGATATCAATATCATCCTGTTCAACAATAAGATTTACGGCTTAACGAAAGGACAATATTCCCCCACTTCCGACCGCGGATTTGTTTCCAAATCGTCGCCCTACGGCACGGTGGAAGATCCTTTCCGTCCTTCGGAACTTTGCTTCGGTGCGCGGGGAACGTTCTTCGCCAGAGCCATCGATGTGGATATGAAAAACACCACCGAGATAATGGTGGCCGCGGCCAAACACAAAGGCACATCGGTGGTGGAAGTGTTGCAGAACTGTATCATTTTCAACGACGGTATCCACAACAAAATTGCCGACCGCACCTGGAAAGCCGAAAAAACGGTAGTACTGAAACACGGCGAAAAAATGATTTTCGGACTCGAAAACAACCGCGGGCTGGTATTGGACGGATGGAACCTGAAAGCCGTTACCATAGGTGAAGACGGCTACACGCTGGACGATATTCTCGTTCACGATGCCGCTGCAAAAGACAACGCATTGCACATCAAACTCAGCCTGATGGGTTACGACAACGACCTGCCTGTGGCGCTTGGCGTCATTCGCTCAGTAGAATCTCCTTCTTACGAAACCGAACTCAGCAATCAGATAGAAGGCGTGCAAAAGAAGGCCGCCAAAAAATCGTTTACCGATTTTCTGATGAGTTCTTCCAACATCTGGGAGATGAAATAACGGGTGATGCGATTTCCAAATCGCATTTCAATAACATTGTAGAGACGGTGCATGCGCCGTCTCTATTTCGTAAATATCATTTTTCTAACCAAAATAATTGCAAAACCTAAACAAAATTCCCATCTTTACGTTTTAAATAACCATAAAGACAAAAAAGACCCGATGAGTACCCGTAACGAGTTAGGCAATATGGACATAGGAGCCATAGAAGATTTATACTTGCAATACAAGGAAAACCCCGAAAGTGTGGACGAGAGCTTTCGGTTTTTCTTTCAGGGCTTCGATTTAGCCACAAAACATTTTCCGTCGAAACCGCAGGAAGCCAAAGGCGATGCAGGCGTGTCGGCCAAGGAAATAGCCGTTATGAATCTCATTACCGGCTACCGGCGCAGGGGGCATTTGTTCACCAAAACCAATCCCGTGCGTTCGCGCCGTTCCTACTCCCCCACTCTCGGATTCGAAAACTTCAATCTTTCCGAAAGCGATTTGGATACGATGTTCGAAGCCGGAAAAGAGATCGGCATCGGGCGGGCAACCTTGCGCGAAATCGTGGCGCATCTCGATGAAACCTACTGCAAATCCATCGGCGTGGAGTATCGTTACATGACGAAACCCGAAATCGTGCAATGGCTGCAGGAAAAAATGGAAAGCAGCCGCAATCAGGAATCGCTTTCCAAAGAAGATAAACTGTATATTCTCGACAAACTGATCGAAGCATCGGGATTTGAAGATTACATGCACCGAAAATACGTGGGGCAAAAACGGTTTTCGCTCGAAGGTTCCGAAGCTATAATCCCCGCGCTGGACGCCATTGTTTCCCACGGCGGCAGTTACGACGTGAACGACATTGTGATAGGAATGGCGCACCGGGGAAGGCTCAACGTACTGACGAACATCATGAAAAAGCCGTACGAGCAGATTTTCCGCGGATTCACGGCCGAAAGCTACGACGAAAAAATAAAAGGCGACGTAAAATACCACCTGGGCTACAACAACATCATTAACTATCAGGGACGCACCATTGCCGTCAGTTTGGCGCCCAACCCATCGCACCTGGAAGCCGTGGGGCCTGTGGTGGAAGGGATTTCGAGAGCCAAATTAGAAAACGACCACGATTTTCAATACAACCAGGTGCTGCCGATTCTGATACACGGCGATGCCGCCATTGCCGGCCAGGGCGTGGTTTACGAAACCATACAATTCTCGAAATTAGACGGTTATAAAACCGGTGGAACCATACACATTGTCATCAACAATCAAGTTGGGTTTACCACCAATTACCTGCAAGGGCGCTCCAGCACCTATTGCACCGATGTGGCCAAAGTAACGCAATCGCCCGTTTTTCACGTAAACGGCGACGATGTGGAAGCCATGGTTTTCGTGGCGAAACTGGCGCTGGAATTCCGTCAGAAGTTTAATATAGATGTGTTTATCGATTTGCTTTCGTACCGAAAATACGGGCACAACGAAGGCGACGAACCCCGATTCACGCAGCCCAAACTCTACGACATCATTGCCAAGCATAAAAATCCGCGTGAAATTTACGCCGAAAGACTGATCAACGAAGGAGCGCTCACCCGGCAGGAATACGAAGTCCGCGTGGCCGATTTCCACCAAGTGCTGGAAAAAGCATACGACAAGGCCAACGAGAGTACGCAACTGAGCATTCAGCCCTTTCTGGAAGAAAAATACAAAACCATTCGGCTTCCACGCGCCGAAGATTTCGAAACCGTTGCCGATACCAAAATATCGAAAGAGATGTTTCTGGAATTGGCGCGAAACATAACATCGCTGCCCGAAAACCGGGATTTCTACAACAAAACCGTACGCCTGTTTGCGCAACGGGCAGGCATGATCGAAGAAGATTCGTACGATTGGGCTATGGGCGAGTTGATGGCCTACGTGTCGCTGGCAAAGGAAATGTATCCGGTGCGGCTGAGCGGGCAGGATTCCGAACGGGGAACGTTTTCGCACCGCCACGCCGAAATTGTTACCGAAGACGATAACGAAGAAAAGTATTTCCCGTTGAAAAACCTGGGCGGCGAGCACGCCATGGTTCGGGTTTATAATTCGCCGCTCAACGAGTACGGGATTCTGGGTTTCGAGTACGGATATTCCGTTGCCGACCCTTTTGCACTCACCATTTGGGAAGCTCAGTTCGGAGATTTTTTCAACGTGGGTCAGGTAATTGTCGATCAATACATTTCGTCGGCTCAGGAAAAATGGGGCATAAAATCGGGACTGGTCATGCTTCTCCCGCACGGTTACGAAGGGCAAGGCGCCGAGCATTCGAGCGGAAGAATGGAACGTTTTCTGAATTTGTGCGCCAACTATAACTTGCAAGTTGTCAACTGCACAACGCCCGCCAATCAATTTCACGCCCTGCGCCGGCAGTTGCACCGCGATATCCGCGTTCCGCTGATATCGTTTACGCCGAAAAGCTTGCTGCGCCATCCCGAATGCACTTCCACCATTGCCGATTTTACCGAAGGGCATTTCAAGGAAATCATTTCCGATAATGAAGCCGATTTGTCGAAAGTAACCAAGTTGCTGCTCTGCTCCGGTAAAGTTTATTACGAACTGGCAACCGCTCGCAAAGAAGCTAACGCCAAGCACATATCCATCGTCCGCATCGAACAGCTTTATCCGTTTCCGGGGAAACAACTGCGCGAACTGCGGAAAGCATACAACAAAGACGTAGAACTTGTGTGGGTACAGGAAGAACCGCTGAACATGGGCGCCGGGCTGTTTGTGAAACATCAAATCGGCGACTGCGAACTGCGCGTTATTGCCCGCGAAGCAAGCGGCGTAACTGCCGAGGGCTTAACGGCGTTGCATAAAGTGAATCAGGCACAAATAATTGCTGAAGCAATCAGGTAGAGACGCGATTAATCGCGTCTGTACAATAGGCAGCCCGCAAAATCAATCTTAAATCCTAAATTTAAAATCGTAAATCAAAGAATTATGTCAATAATAGAAATAAGAGTTCCCAGCCCGGGAGAATCGATAACGCACGTTGAGCTTTACAAGTGGCTTGTGGCAGACGGCGCTGTGGTGAAGAAAGACACGGAAATAGCCGAACTGGAATCGGAAAAAGCTACGCTCACGCTGGTTGCCGACGAAGGCGGAAAAGTATCGCAGAAAGCATCGGAAGGCGACAGCCTGGAAGTAGGTTCCCTGGCTTGCACCATCGATACGTCGGTGCAACCCGAAGCGTCTGACGAACCTAAAGAAGAGAAAAAAGCAGCCGCTCCGATAGCCGAAGAAAAGAAAGAAGCAAAAACCGAGCCGGCCAAAACAGAAACTCCGAAAGCGGAAGCAAAGCCAACATCGGAAGAATACGACAACGTGAAAGTTACGCCGCTGGCTCAGCGCGTGATGGACGAGAACGACTTATCGCTGGAAGACGTGATGAACGGTTTGCGCCGCCTGAAACGTTCCGACGTGGAAGCCGTGCTGGCTGCCACCGGCGTAAGCGCCACAAGCGGATTGAAAAAACCGGCCAGCCGCGAATCCAAAACCGACCGGATGAGTTCGTTGCGCCGGAAACTGAGCGAGCGACTGGTTTCCGTGAAGAACGAAACAGCCATGCTCACCACATTCAACGAAGTGAACATGAAACCGATAATGGATTTGCGCAAGAAACATCAGGATAAGTTCGTTGAAAGACACGGAATTAAACTGGGTATGATGTCGTTTTTTCTGAAAGCGTGCGCCATTGCATTGCAGGAATTTCCAAGCGTAAATTCGATGATGGACGGCGAAAACACCACCACTTACGACTACGCCGATATTTCGGTGGCGGTGAGCACGCCGAAAGGGTTAATGGTTCCCATAATCCGCAATGTGGAAAGCCTGGGGCTGGCAGAAATCGAGAAAGCCATTATGGAAGTTGCCGACAAAGCCCGCAAGGGCAAACTCTCCATCCCCGAAATGACGGGCGGAACGTTTACGGTGACCAACGGTGGTGTTTTCGGGTCGATGATGTCCACACCGATAATAAATCCGCCGCAATCGGCAATTTTGGGGATGCACAATATCTTAGATCGGGCGGTAGTTATCGACGGACAAATTGTTGTCCGCCCGATGATGTATGTAGCATTGTCATACGATCATCGTGTGATTGACGGCCGCGAATCGGTAGGCTTTCTGGTGCGCGTTAAACAACTGCTCGAAAACCCCACCGATATGCTTTTCGGAAAAAGCAGCGGTGAGAAGGAGTTGTTGGAGCTTTAAAATAGTTTTGAGTTTGCAGTTTTGAGTTTTGATAAAACAATAAAACTATTATCTTTGTTGTAATTACAAAGACATCAATAAAATGGAAACAATTAATATAAAGGCACATACAAAAGATGCTTCACAGATTGAAGCCTTGAAGGCTTTTATGAAAGCATTAAAGATAAAGTTTGAGCTATCCGAAGAATCAAATCTCTATAATCCTGAATTCGTAAAAAAAATACAACAAGGAGATGAAGATTTGAAAAACGGAAAAGGAAGAACCGTAACACTGGAAGAACTTGACAGTTTATGGAAATAATTTATCTTCCACAAGCCGATGAAGATCTTGAGTATTGGATAAAAACAGGTAACAAAACAATCCTGAAAAAGATTTCGGAATTGACGAGAGCGATCGTGGAAAATCCTTACAAGGGAATCGGCAAACCCGAAGCCCTAAAACACAATCTTGCACCAAAATGGTCACGAAGAATTACCAAAGAACATCGTTTCGTTTACCTTATTCAGAACGAAAAGTTATACGTTTATTCACTTAAGGGTCATTACGAATAAATCGTTCAACAGTCGCTTCCAACGAGAATCCCCCTTCCATGCCCCAAACCATCCTTATTACCATTGCCATTGCGTTGCGAATACTCTCCAACCCGCTGGCAAATGTTTTCCAGAAGCAGTTAACAACGAAAGGAAACCATCCGCTAATCGTCAATTTTCTGAGCTATTTTCTGTTATCGGTTTGTTGCGGGGTTCTGGCATTTTTCATAAAAATCCCATATCTCAACCACGATTTCTGGTTGTATTCCATACTCGGCGGAGTGGCCGGTGCGGTGGGAAACGGATTTCTGGTAAAGGCGCTTCATTTGGGCGATTTATCGGTGCTGGGGCCTATTAATTCCTACAAATCGGTTGTGGGAATCATCTTCGGGATATTTCTGCTTTCGGAAATTCCGAATGTTTGGGGAGTTCTGGGGATAGCGCTGATAATCTACGGCAGCTATTTTGTGTTGGACACCACCGACGAAAAATTCTCGTGGAAACTGCTGAAACGTCCCGAAATCCAGTTCAGGATTTGGGCAATGGTTCTCACCGCTATCGAAGCGGTGTTTATCAAAAAAATAATTCTTGCATCGTCAACCACCGTGGCATTTATGAGCTGGTGCATTTTCGGTGCGCTGTTCTCGTTTGTTATGCTGTTTTTCTACCGGATAAACGTTAAGGCAGAATTTCGCAAAACCGTAAAAATAAACTACTTGAACACCTTTTTACTTTTAATCGGGTGCATCGGCACTATGCAGTTCACCACCAACTATATCCTTGACTATATGCCTGTTGGCTACGCGCTGTCGCTTTTTCAGCTCTCCATCATTATAAGCATCTTTTTCGGATACCGGTTTTTCCGCGAAAAAAATATCGCCAAGAAAATGGTGGGCTCCGTCATTATGATTGTCGGTTCGGTATTGATTATTTTGATGAAGAATTGAATATAAAGCGGTTAAAAACCGCTTCTCCATCATCTTTTCGCCAAGCCGTCCCGTCGCTTTATCTCCTTCTCAATCAGCCTCAACTCCCTACTCGATTGCCCTTTTACCGATGTATTTTCTTCCGCACGGCGAAAAAGATAGGGCATCATGGTCTTCACTTCGCCGTAAGGCACGTATTTTACCACGTTGTATCCTTTTTCGGCCAGGTTAAAGGTAAGGTGGTCGCTCATACCGTAAAGTTGAGAGAAATAGATATGCGGATGGTTGTGCGGCAAACCGCGCTCATCAATAAGTTGCGCGAGCAGTTGCGAACTGTTTTCGTTGTGCGTGGCCACCATAAAATTAATGGTGTCGATATTATCCACAAAGTAGCGGATAATTTCATCAAAATCGTGATCTGTGGCCGGTTTGTCGGGTTGTATGGGCGACGGATAACCCATTTCGGCAGCACGGGCGCGCTCCAACTCCATATACGCTCCGCGTACGATTTTCAGCCCGAATTTAAATCCGCCGGCCAGCGCTTCCCTGTGGTGCTGTTTTAACCGTTCGATGGCGTCGTGGCGATACATCTGATACGTGTTTTGCACAATGGCCTTCTCCTGGTTGTACTTCGCCATCATTTCCATCACTAGATCGTCCAGCACCGGCTGAATCCAGGTATGCTCCGCATCGATAAGCACGGGAACGCCCAGCTCGTATCCGCGTTTAAAAATAGATTCCACCCGATCGCAAACGCGTCGGTATTCCGCCTTTTCCTCATCAGTCAAAGCGGCTCCTTCGCTCACTTTGGCCAGCAAATCGAACCGTCCGATACCGGTTATTTTAAATGCGCTGAACGGCACATTTTTATTGTGCTGCGCAAACTCAACGGTGCGGATCACTTCGGCGCAGGTGGCATCGAAAAGTTCATCGCGCTCTTCGCCTTCAACGGCAAAATCGAGAATGGTGCCCACGTTTCTCGCGGCCAGCTTTTCGATGGTTCTGGCGCAATCTGCAATGGAAGTTCCTCCCACAAAATGCTTGTAAATGGTGTTGCGGATAATTCCGTTAACCGGAAAACGAATGGCAAAAGCCAGGTTTAGCAGGTGCTTACCGGTTTTCACCAAACCGGCGTTGTTCATTACCTTAAATAATAAATGAGCTTGTCGTAATTCGGCATTCGATTTATTACGGAAAGCGATTTCTGAGTTGTTGAAATCGATAGCGTTGTGTGTCAATACCATAAGTCTTTTTATAAAGTATGTAGATTTTGGGTACAAAAGTAAAGATTTTTTTCATTCGAAACGGATTTAAAATGAAAAAAATCGTTATCAAAACGTCAGAAAAAAGTAACAAATTCTCAGGTTAACGATTAACGGGCTTTGCAAAAACCATATATTCCTTGTCGGAATAATATAAATGCAGTTGGTCGGTAAAAACCCTGTAATTTGTCACCTTCAAAAGCCGGCTCAGATAAACGCTGCCGTCGCTCGTTTCACTATACTTGTTACCGGAATAAAAATCGGCTTGTGCGAAACTCATAACGCCTCTGCTGGCATCAATCGTAAACTTACCGCTAATTTGGTTGGTTGAAGAAGTGCCCGTAAAAGTACCCTCCTTATTCAACTTTAAATAATATGAACTTGGAGCGGCTAAGAATATTTTCTCCGGATAAGTAGTTGCAGGCCCGTATCCTCTCAACTTCCATTCTCCGTAAGGTGATTGCAATTCAAGCGGACTATTTTCCAGCCCCAATGCATCTTCCTTGGAACAAGAAAAAAACAGTATCGAAGCGGCTGCAAACAGAAAAAGCAATAAAAAGGCTTTGTATTCTCTCATCTGATTCATAATCGAGTTGCAATGTTACATATAATAGATGGAAAAAACGAAAAATCGTTGCATGAGAAAGTGTTAAAAATGAATTTTCCGGTTAATTTATTCACAAATTGCGCTTTTACG
>CAKTUP010000002.1 GCA_934621705.1 uncultured Petrimonas sp. | reverse complement strand
GTTGTGCTTGTTCTATTGTAATACCAAATTCTGAAACTTCTTTTTCCATTTCATCTGTCTTGAACTCTGTCAATTCATTTCTTTTTCCATTTATGGTCTCACTGTCCATTTCAGCAATCCTGTTTCTAAGGTAGATTTGAACAATATTGTATATGCGTTGCTCTGCTTCTTGAATAATAGCATACATCTGTCTGTCAAGTGCGAACTTGTCAAGAAACTTCTGCCCATCAACTATTTTATATATCACATTGAAGGAAAATCGAAGAGCTACATTATCCTTGGTTAAAACTTCTTGGTTTGTTACTGTCAGTAACTTTGAAGTCTGTGGAAGAAGAAACAATTCAGTCCTGTTTTTCCAATCCCAAATTTCGTGGTAACCGGGTGTTAGTTTTTGCTCAAACATATTGTCACGGTATAGAAAACCGACAGTGTTTGGTTTTACTTGATATTGTTTTTTGAATATTGCCATTGTTATGTTGTTTTAGTTTTTGTTGAATTAAAAAGGAGAAGAACACCAAAGTTGAAGGAAGTCAAGTTGAGTTTGAACAAATTGTCCAAACGGTATCCCTTGTCTTGCAAACTCAATTTCAGTTTGAGCATTTCTACTCTGTTCTTCACCTTTTCTTTGTCAGCGTTACAGGCTGGAGCGTATCCAAACGCAAAATGCAACCAATGCACACGGGGAGTCGAACCCCTTGGGACATAGCTCCGCAATACCCTGTTTAGTTTGCTTGTCCCATAGTCAAACAGGTGGCGGTTTGTCTTTAATATTTTGTTGTCAATTGTCATTCGTTACTTTCTTGTTGTGTCGTCATTTAGCATTAGCCATAACGTTTTACGTATTGGCGATGGTGGGGCATTTGGAAAACGTCAGCCCAACATATGCACAAATGCCCGATAGAATTACAAATGTTGAGTTTATAACTGTCAGCCCCACTATTGCCAATACGATGTTAGCGGTTCGGGCTTTATTTTTTTATAGCTTTTTCAAGATAAACCAAAGTTAAATTGTCGTTTATATACTGTCTTCTTATCTCGCTGTATCCTAATTTTTGATAAAGTTTTATATTCTTGTCGCTTTTATGTCCAGTAAATAGTTCATAACGAATACAATTATCCAAATGATTTTCTATCTTTCGCATAAGTAGTTGTCCGAAACCGTTGTTTTGAAATTCTTTCTTTACAATAAGTCGTCCTATCAAAGCAATATCATCTTTAATTTGTCCACGAACTGAGCCGACTAATGTGCCGTCAACAATTCCTTTTAAAAATAACATTCCTTCTTCAAATTCTTGATTGATTGAATTATAGGTCTGTGTCAAAGGTGGAATATTATTTTCATCATGTAACTCTGCTTCTGTTTTATAACATTCCTTTTGCAGTTGAAGTATTTGCTGCAAATCGTCTTTGTCAGCAAGTGTAATTTCAAAATTCATTTCTGTCAATTAGTTTAGATTGTCGTTCGATAGCCTGACCGCTAACGTATAATTTACGCAACAAATATACAACATTCGTCAATACAAAGTTTATATCATGCGTAAACTGTTTTAATAGAATATGACTTATTTGGCTTAATTATCAGTTAAATAAATAGTTATACATCATATTTTTAAATTCCGTTATTTGTGTTTACGAATGTTATGTTATTCTGCAAAATTTGAGTAATCCTTTTGCAGACAATTATTTGCTTCCGCACCACTTCACAGAAGTGCGCGAGCGAAAGGTAATACTTAAACAAACGTTACCACTTCCATCACCCATCATCCATCACCCATCATCCCACAACTCTCAACACCACATTTCCCGTTTTTTGTCCGGTTTCTACATAGTTGTAAGCTTCCACAACTTCATCCAGCGTGTAATACCGATCGATAACGGGTTTAAATTCTCCCGATTCTGCAAGCTGTTTCAGAAAGATTACGTCTTCTTTGGTGATGGCGGGGATGGGAAACAGTACTTTTTTGCCTTTGGAAAACGATGTGGATATTGCCAGAAACACGTTCTCCGCGTTTTTCCCCAACTCCGTTGAAATGTAAACTCCTTTTTCGGTCAGCAGAGGTTTGCATTGGTGGAACGAACTTTTGCCTACGGCATCGAAAATGAAGTGGAATTTTGTTTTGGTTTGTGTAAAATCCTGCGTTTGGTAATCGATAACGACATCGGCACCGAGCGATTTCACCAGTTCCACATTTTTGGTGTTGCTCACGGCCGTTACGTTTGCCCCGAAATGCTTGAGCAACTGCACGGCTGCCGAACCGATAGCGCCCGTTGCGCCGTAAACCAGCGCGTTTTGGCCTTTGTGTATGCTGGATGCCCGGATGTTGTTGAGCGCGTAATGTGCGCCTTCGGTAAGAGGTGCGGCACTGTAAAAATCCGTGTTTTCGGGCAACGTGGCTATGGCGGCGTTTTCGTTGATGACTAAATACTCGGCGTGCCCGCCAAAAGTGTTGTCGTTGAATCCGAATACTTTATCGCCCGTTTTGAAAGAAGTTACCTTCGAACCAATTTCTTCGATAACTCCGGCAAACTCGCATCCCAGCGTTTGATGCTTAGGACGGAAAAGCCCCGAAAAAAATCGCGAAACAAAATATTCCGCGCTGCGGAACCCGCTATCGGTACGGTTTACGGTGGAAGCGTGAACCTTGATCAACACTTCATTTTCTTTGGGCGTTGGTTTGGGAATGTCTTTTACTTCCACAATTTCGGGTGGCCCGTATCGGCTGTGAATGGCTGCTTTCATATTTTATGGCGTTGGGCGTTGGGCGTAGAGCGTAGAGCAAAGGGCAATGGTAAATTATATTCAAAACCGCCTTGCGTATTATTGAGTTAAGCGACTTGGAAGTCGCTTGTCCCGTTTATCTGCTCGATTTCATCGCTTTCACTTTTTTGACATCATTATCATTCAAAAAACGCTGGTATTCTTCCGTTTCCATTCCGTACAGGGCGATTTTTCCTTCGCTGTTGCTGTGAATGCCGAAACCGTAGGTTTTTGTTAAGGGCGATGCGCGGAAACAAGGCTGCCCTTTCGAGAAAAATTGTTCGCGGGCTTGTTTATGTTCGGTTTCCGGCACTTCATTCCTATCGGCAAACACCTGAAAGAAAACATCATCGGATGTATATCGGTACGGATTTTCGGAAATTATACCGTGTTGCATTTCGGCAACGGTTTTTTTGTCGCCTTTGGATGGAGGGATGGTTCCCAGCGTTGCTTTCGTGTCTTCGGCAACTTCTATAAACGTGTCGAAATAGTTGGTGGAATGTTGTTTCATAAATGTTTTTTAATCTTCAGCTTTTTCAGTTACCACGACTTTCAAGTCGTGGATGAGAGATAGCACATCAAATCTGGCTTTAGCCAAAGCTTATAAATAAATCCGGTTAAAAGCGAAAATATGAAAATGTACACCAATTTTGCAAGGCGGTAAGTTGTTTTCATTTGGATTTCGTTTAATGTGATGATATTTTAAAAAAAGATGTGGCTTCAACCGGCTTGTCGGTACCGGTATTTTAGAGCCAAGCATTCCAGAACGGTTTTCCGTTCAAAAAATTTAATGAAACATTTGGAATAAGGTAATAAGGTTAGTTTTGTGGCTGATTTTCGGGTACTAAGGTTGATGGATTTTCGAAATAAGGTTTTAAATACCGAATACAAAACCCTGCCTAAGTTTACCCGCCGTGGTGGGCAGGCAAGCTTATTTTTTTCAATAAACCTTAGTAGAAAAAAGAGTCCCTACTACATTTACCTTATTAGCTTATTTACAATACAATATCTTGTTTTACCGAAATTAGTTTATTAAGAGAACCAAGACTTTTGCGTTGAAATGCTTTTCGTGGCGTCTGGCGAATTACCCGCCTGACGCGTTGGATACAAAAATAAGCACAAAATGTTACGAAACGATGAAGTTGAGCATAAAGTTGTTGTTTGAAGAGTGTTAACGTCTTATCGCTTTTCCTTAAACCCGTTTCCGGTAAAAATTTCCGTTCTCACGGTATTGGCTTTCACTTCTTCCGGAGTGAACCACGCGTCGCGCAATTCTTTTTTTGAAAAAAGTTCGAGTTGGTCGCCGTTGTGCGGAGATTTTTTTTGCGTGGCGTTTCCGTAACTCAGCAATACTTTGGCTTTTACTTCGTCGCCGAACTCAATAACGCCCACCCACGAATCGCCGGTGCTTACAAACATTTTCTCGTCATCCGGTTTATCGTAGGAACCGGCCACCCTGAACACGCCTAATCGGTCGAACGCGCCGTTGGCGGGAATATCTTTTCCGTCGCTCAGCCTTAACCGGTAAAAATCGCCCCACGGAACTTCCAGCGAACCGAATCGAGCCTTCATTTCGTCAACCGTTGCTTCCAGCAATTGCACTGCTGCCGCGGGATTGGATATTCCGTCGGGAGTGTTGTCGGGATTATCCAAATCCCATTTTACCACGAAATTGGACGGGTTGTTAACGTTGAATTTTGATGTCCACAGGTAAAACAGCAACGTTCCTTTGCTGTCCGCATCGGCTTTCCGGTCCCATTTTTCGAGAACTGCTTTGGCTTCTTTGGCTTTCTGTGAACCGGAATTGTCGATGGCCGTGAAAAGGTCGTCCAGAATGCGGTCGGCAAATTCAAGGCGGGTAGAGAGCTTGTAATCGACAAGTTCATCGAAAGTAATGGAACTGTCTTCCAACATCATCCGGGCAGCGCGCTGCGGACGGAACGACATCTCCAGCGGAGCCATATACGGCGGAAAATCGTCGGGATTCAACGCAACGGGAATGGTGCTTGTCCACGGCGGATCGTTGGCGTTTTGCAGCCATCCGGTTTCGGGATTTTTCAGTCGAGGAAGGTCTTCGTACGGATGCACTTCCACCCAGATATTTTCCGATTTATCGCCCGGAACCACGGAGCTCCAGTATGCCCAGTCGCCGTGGCTTCTTTTCGGAACCAACCCGTTGAACAAGTAGAAAATATTGCCTGCTTTATCGGCGTAAATTACATTCCAAAAACCAATCTGCGCCATTTTTAACGCCGATTCGAACTCTTCGAAACTCGCGCTGTTGGCCATCCGCCACCATTGCAGCAGCATATTCGGTTTGTCCAATCCCACCATTCGCAACGCCAGCGCCTTATCGTCTTTTTTGCTCACCACCGGCCCGTGAACGGTCTTCAGCACCGAAATTTCCGTCGGAGACAACGTTCCGTCATCCTGTTTCACCTGAATCGTTTTGGTGGTTATGTCGAAGTCGTTTCGCTTTCCATCCAATAGGTAACCGCCGTCTTTCAATGTAATTTCATAAACATCGGAATTGTCGATGGTGTTGTTTGTGTGAGTCCAGCCAAGGTTGTTGTTGAAGCCGATGGAAATGCCCGGCAACCCGACGAGCGTGGAACCGTACATATCGTAGCCGTTAAACGTCAGGTGCGATTCGAAGAACAGAAATTCGTTCGACCAGGGCAGATGCGGATTTTGCACCAGCATCGCGTTTCCCGATGCCGAACGGCTTGGAGCGATGGCGTAGGCGTTGGAACCCATTGAACCCCATCGCTGCGACAATCCCAAATCGCCACCTGCGATAAACCGGGTGAAAACCACGAACATGCTGTGCATATTCACGTCTTTGGTGGTGATGGGCAAAACAAGTTGGTTTTCTTTGTCGATGGCTTCGGGATGCGCTTTGGCGTAAGCGTTCAGCCCATCCACAAACGATTTGAAGATAGTTTTCGTTTGCGGGTCTTGCTGTGCTTCCCACGTTTCGGCCAGTTCTTCAAACCCGAGCGTGTGAATGAGCATATCGTTTTGCAGCCTGTCTTTTCCCCAATATTCGGCGCCTTTTCCGCGCGAATTGCCGTAAAGTTTCAGTATCAAATTGGCGTGATTGTGCATTTGCGCCCAACCTTGCGCGTAAAACACATCTTCGACACTGTTTGCCGATATGTGCGGAACGCCCCACGTGTCCCACGCGATTTGAGCGAGTTTGTCGTTTTCCTGCGAGCATGAAATGCAGGTAAACAGTGAAAAAACGGAGATTAATAATAGATTGCGCATACTGATTTTTATTTCTTCAACATTTTCGGTATCAACTTGAATGCCAATCGGAACGATGTGTCCGGATAAGCCACCTGATTGACGGTTCCGGCAATATACAGATCTTTTTCGGCGCTGTAATAAGCTATGGCGCCCGAAAGTCCCGAATGTCCGACAAGTTCGGGGATGACTCCCGTGGGATTGAAAAACCACGGCAGTTTTACACGATGTACCCCGATTCCCGATTCCAGCGGAATAAACAGTTTGTTCCAGACTTTCAGTTCGTTGATATACGATTTCGGGAAAAATGTGCCGTTGAAAAACGCTTCCAGAAACAACAGCATTTCTTTCGATGTGGATACAATTCCGCCGTCGGGGCCGAAAGAAGCCATGGCTTTGGGAATATGCAGTTCGTTTTTTTTGTAATACAGCGTTTTTGGCTTTTTGTCTTCGATATCCGTGTAAAGATAGGTTTGAGTTAATCCCAAGGGTTTGAAAATAAGTTCTTCGTAATTGTCGGAAATGGATTTTCCGGTTATGTTTTCGATGATCCGTCCCAGTAATTGAAAGTTGGTGTCGGAATAATGTGCTTTGCCTTTTGTGTTGGGTTTGAAATAGGGTTTTAACGATTTGCTGTATTCAATTACGTTTTCAAATGTCCAAAAACGATCGTTTCCTTCTTTTATTTCGTCTTCGAAACTTTTCCCGTTTTCGCCTTTCTGCTGAAAATAATCGGAAATTCCCGATGTGTGAGCCAACAGGTTTTTGATGGTGATCTCGCGGGAATAATCGTGCCCGTTTAGTACGTGTAGGCCGTTTAAAATGCTTTCGTCCAAATAAGCGGAAATGTTGTCATCCAGCTTCAATTTATTTTCAGCCCGGAACTTCAGGATAATGGCCGTTACAAACAATTTGGTGGTGCTGGCTATAAAATATTGGCTGTCTGTATTCAGGTTGCCGCTTGCGCCGCACCACGTTTCGCCGTTGTGTTTGATGCAAAAAGATGTTCCGAAGATTTTTTTGTTGTCAACGGATTTGTTTAGAATATGTTGCAACTGTCGTGCTTTTTCGCTCATATTTTTTTGTGCTGCTGTGATTTAAAAGAAATATGTTGAACCTTTGCCAAAGTTTCAAACTTTGGCAAAGGTGTTATTCGCGAATTATTATTCCCATTCCGGGAACTGTGTGATATTCAAATCCAATGGCGCAATTGCTTTCATATCAGCTCTGCTGAGTTTAAAATCGAAAATGTTCAGGTTTTCTTTCATATGCGCCACCTGCAACGAACGCGGAATGGCAACGATTCCCCGTTGAAAATGCCATCGCAAACTCACCTGAGCATTGGTTTTGTTGTATTTCTTTCCAATTTCCGCCAATACCGGATTGGTGAAAAGGCCGTTACGCCCTTGCGCGAAAGGCGACCATGCTTCCATCTGAATTTTGTGCTTTTTCAAAATGCTGTACATTTCCGACTGCTGGAAGAACGCATGTGTTTCAATTTGATTTACAGCCGGTTTGACTTTGTTGTTCTTTATCAGATCATTCAATTGCGCGGCATCGAAATTACTTACACCGATGGCTTTGATTTTTCCGGCTCTGTAAAGTTCTTCCATGGCTTTCCACGAACCTTGCACATCGCCGCGCGGACGATGAATAAGATATAAATCGAGATAATCCATTTGAAGTTTATTCAGTGAAGTTTCGAACGCCTTCAGCGCTTTTTCGTAACCCGAATCTTCCACCCAAACTTTAGATGTTACAAATAGTTCTTTTCTATCGATGCCGCTCAACTTAATGCCGGCGCCTACCGTTTCTTCGTTGCCGTAAACCGTTGCGGTATCGATTAGCCTGAAACCGGAAGAAATGGCATCTACTATACATTTTTCGCCTGCCGCGCCGTGCATGGAAAGGGTTCCCGAACCGATGATAGGCATTTTTACGCCATTGTTCAGGGTAACGTACGGGATTGTGTTCTTTTCGATGTCAGATGGCAACGCCCATAATTTGGAGGTGCTTAAACTTAATGCCGCAGCAGAAACGGCAAATTTTGCACTTTTTTCTAAAAACTCACGACGATTTATTCCTGCTTTTTGATTGTTCCGATTCATGTTTAATTGAATATTTTATGTGTGAATAATAAATTCGGAAAACAAAATCGCTCAAATTTAGTGATTTTTTGTCTGGTTTTGTCTGATTTCTCTGCCCGATTTCACCCATTTCCAAAACGTTTCCGCGTCTTTTGGAAAAGGAATATGAGAAAAATCAATTGCAGCAGACTGTTCAAACTGCTCCCGATACGGCTGCGAGTGAAGCACGGCGTAAAAATAATTCGATAGATCGATGGAAGTGAAAACCTGCTTAAAGTCGTCTCTGATTTCGTCGTTATTGTCGGCAAAACAGAGATTGCCCGATGTCTTTTCGGAAATAAATTCAATGTCCAATCTTTTTTCGAATTCGGAAATGGTTTCGGGACTCAACGCTAATTTATTGAATAATTCTTGTATTTCCATGTTAAGCAAGTTTTTAAATCCATCAGACCGCTTGGAGCGGTCAGATGGGTGGTCGGTGAGCTTACAACCCAACGCTATCCCGATAGAAATCCAACGCCTGGAAAACGAGTTCCTTATCGGCTGTTTGGTTGATTTTTATATCTCCGATATCGGCAAGCAGCGTGAAATTGATGGACGAAGAACGTTCATTTTTTTTGTCGTGTTTCATAATCTCGTACAGGTGTTCGTAATCGTCACAATCGATGGACAGCGCGCCGTAATTTTGGTGGATAAAACGAACCGTTTTTTGAAGTTTTTCCTTCGGAAATCCGCATACCCGATGCGACAGATACAGTTCCGCAATCAATCCCCACGCCACGGCATACCCGTGCAAAACAGGTTTTTCCGATTCCAAAGCAAAGCTTTCGAAAGCGTGTCCGATGGTGTGTCCCAAATTCAGCGCCTTGCGGATGTTGTGCTCAAACGGGTCTTTTTCCACAATGTGTTCTTTGATGGAAACCGAACGAAACACGGCTTCGGTAAGCCAGTCGTAATCCACGTTTCCGGCATCGAAAAGGAGCAGTTTTTCCCATTCCGGCTCGGAATGAATGAGCGCGTGCTTGAGCATTTCGGCGAATCCGGACAGTATGTCTTCGCGATTGAGCGTGGAGAAAAAATGAGAAGAAATCAACACATATTCAGCGGGATAAAAAGCGCCAATTTCGTTCTTGAACCCTTCGAAATTAATCCCCGTTTTTCCGCCCACGGCTGCATCCACCGCACCCAGCAACGTAGTTGGAATATTGATGTACTTGATGCCGCGCTTGAAGGTGGCTGCCGCAAAACCGCCGATATCGGTGATCATTCCGCCGCCCAGGTTTATCAGCAACGAGTGGCGCGTTGCGCCGTTTTCGGTGAGGTGTTTCCAAATGTGCGCCAGGTTTTCCAGCGTTTTGTTGGTGTCGTTTGCCGAAATTACGATTTGCCCGGCATCTTTTATCGCAGCAACGTTTGCAAGTAACGGAAAGCAGAGTTTGGCGGTATGTTGATCCGTAAGCACGAAAAGTTTGTCGTGTTTTATTTCGGACAGGATTACCCCTAAATCCCCTAAAGGGGACTTTGCGGGCTGTGAATCATTAGCTTTTACTGCTTTATTCATCTTTTTATGTTTTTTTTTACTGCGATTTAGAAATCGCAGCTCCCAAAGGCCCCCTTCAGGGGGTTGGGGGTTGCATCGCTTTATAAATCTCATCCTGAATACGTTCCCTTATTTTCAACGTGGATAGCCGGTTGGGTGAGCGTTCCGGAAAAACCCGATTCGACAGGAAAATATAAATCATCTTGTTGTCGGGATCCACCCAGAAACAAGTTCCCGTAAATCCGGTATGGCCGAAAACCGATACGGGCGTTAGCGGGCTTGTGGGGCTGGAAGTGCCGCTTCGCGGATCGGGTTTATCGAATCCCAATCCCCGCCGGCTGTTGCCGCTTTTGGTTTTGGTGAACAGGTTCACGGTTTCTTCGCTCAACAAGCGTTCACCGCCGTATTCGCCGCCATTGAGCCACAGTTGCGACAGCTTTGCCAGATCGTTGGCGTTGGAAAACAGTCCGGCGTTACCCGAAATTCCGCCAAACAACGCCGCTCCTTCATCGTGAACGTATCCGCGGAGTTGCTGTTTTCGGAAAAACGGATCGTTTTCTGTGGGGGCTATATTGTTGACAGACATGTGGTTCAGCGGGAGAAATGTCATGGTTGAAGCTCCCAGTTTTTTGTAAAAATTATCTTTCACGTAGCTGTTCAAATCGGTGTTGGAGATGTTTTCGGCCACTTCTTTGAGCAACATAAAATTCAGGCAACTGTATCGATAGGTTTTTGAGCGAAGTTCGGTGGCAATAATATCTTTGAGCAATGCATCGTGCATTTTGTCGCTCGCGTACAGGTCTTTGGCTACCGGTGAGTTAAACACATCGGAAGGCTTGGTTGAGATAAACGATGAAATAAACTTATAATCCGTTCGTCCATACGCTCCGGCGTAACGGGCGTGATATAGCGCCGACCTTTTTCCGAAAAGCGATCCGCTGAAGCTGTTATTATCGATTGCTGATGTATAGTAAGGAATAAAGGAAACGATTCCGGTTTCGTGAAAAAGCGCGTCGCGAATGCTGATGTTCGCTTTGTTGGTACCTTTGGTTTCGGGAACAAAGCGGCCGATATTGTCTTGTAACCGGATTTTTTTCTCGTCGTAGAGTTTCATCAGTGCCGGAACGGTGGCCGCGGCTTTGGTTATCGATGCCAGGTCGTAAACGGTTTCATCGGTAACTGCCGAACCCGAAGCGTGTTCGAAATGGCCGAAACCCCGGTCGTAAATTACCGTACCGTCTTTCACTACCATCACGTAACAACCCGGATAAGCACGCTGGCGGATGCCTTCGATGGCGATGCTTTCGATATTGCCGAGCCTAGCAGATGGAATTCCTATTTCTTCGGGAAGCGAGTATGAGAGACGGATTTTCTTTGTGTCGATACCGGTGCTTACTCCGAAACCGCCTGCCGAAACGGGCAACTTTCCGGCAAAACCGATTCCGCCGAAAATGGCCTGAGCAGCACTTATCTGGGCAAAATCGGTATTGTCGTAAGCCACCGCGAGCGATTTCGTGTTAGTAGCGGAAGCTTTTAGATTATTTAGCGTGTATGGTGAATCGAACAGTACCAGAACTGATTTTGCAGCATTTTTTGTGAGTTGCTGCAACGCTTGCGAATCGTTTATTCTGCTTGAATGAATGGAAATGATAACAACTTCGAAATCTTTCACTTTGCCGGATATCGAAGATAAGTTTTCGGTTGAAGCTGCCTGAAATGTGGTTACAGCAGCGTATTTTTTCAACCATCTTTGAAACGTATTTTGCGACGAAACTCCAATGGCCACCGATGCGATACGGTTTTTATCCAAAGCGGTTACCGGCAGGATAGAATCGGTGTTTTTGATCAATGTAACGGCTTTGTCGTAAATTTTACGCTGTGTCCACTCCGCTTCCGATGAGTTAACTTGCTGGCTTAGCGTCCGTGTATTTATCGGTTTGAAATTGTGAACATCGAGAATGTATTTGTACGCCAGTATTTTCCGCACTTTTTCTTCGAGTATTTGCTGCGAAATTGTTCCCTGTTCCACGGCTTGTTTTACCTGCGCAAATTCCCGTTCCTGATTTACTACGCCCAAAATCATGTCGTTTCCGGCCAATAACGCTTTCACGCTCATTTCGGGCTGATTGGAAACGCCTTTCATCGCCATTCCGTCTGTAAACGTAAGGCCGGTGAAACCCATTTGGTCTTTCAGCAGTTTTTGTCCTACGTTTATCGATAACGAAGCGGGTAAACCGTTTGTGTTCAGCGCCGGAACATTTAAATGGCCGAGCATCATTCCCGATAATCCGGCGTTAATATATTGCTGAAAAGGATGCAGTTCCACCGAATTTAACCGGTTGATATCGTGGTTGATGGTAGGCAATATCAAATGCGAATCTTCCGATGTGTCGCCGTGTCCCGGAAAGTGTTTGGCTACCGCCATTACGCCGTTTTCTTCCATTCCCTGCGCGAAAGCGATGCCCTGTTTAGCCACGTTGGCCGGATTTTCACCAAACGAACGCGTTCCGATAATGGGATTGTTGGGATTGCTGTGCACGTCGATGGACGGAGCAAAGTTAATGTGAATGCCCATTTCGCGGCATTGCCGGGCGACTTCTTTTCCGTATTGTATCAGCGTGGCTTCGTCGTGAATGGCGCCGATAATCAGGTTTCGGGGAAATCTGGGCGCATCGGTTAGGCGCATCGATAAACCCCATTCGCCGTCCAGCGCCACAAAAAGCGGCGTTTTGGCAATGCTTTGGATGTAATTGGTCATTTCGGCTTGCACCGAAAGTGTTCCTTTCGAAAACAGTACGCCGCCGATTTTCTGGTTGTTTATATAACCCGCAATCCGCGTTCGCCAACTGCTGTTGGACTCCACGATGGGCATAAAAAGTTGTCCCACTTTTTCATCGAGTGTCAAACTGTTGTAAACCGAATCCACCCATTGGTTCATCTTTACTTTATCGGCTTGGCGATAGAGATTGGTTTCGGTTTGCGCCGTAATAACGGCAGTAAATAAACTGAAAATTAAAAATATAGAGTTTCTTTTTGAGAGCATTGTTGATAATTTGTTTGTGTCAGCTAAGGACTTTAACGTAAGAATAACGACTTTTAGGTCGGGCGGGCTTGAGTATTGTTCCATACGTTTTAATACACGGGCTCATCAACCCGTAACTCGTAACCCGCACCCCGCAACTCATTTCACTTTTTCCAATTCCACATCAATTCGTCCCACAAAAATTCCGCGGCCGGCCGTTTGAAAAACGAGAACGTCTTTGTTATCGATATTTTTCAACATATCCGGCGTTTTCATATTGGTGTGGCTGTGGCCGCCAATGATGATGTCAATGTTTCGGGTTTGTTCCACAAATTTTTTATCGGCTGTATAGCCTAAGTGAGAAAGGCAGATCACCATATCGCATTTGTCCACCGTTTTCAGTTTTAACGCCAACGAATTGGCCGTTTCCACCGGCGGCAGAAATTTCATTCCCGCGTAGTTATCGGACGCGATCAATCCCTGCGGTTCAATGTTGATGCCGATAACGCCGATTTTCACGCCGTCTTTTTTAAATATAAGGTATGGTTTAATTAAATTGTTCAGTTTTGTGCCGGAAAAATCGTAATTGCTGCTGACAAAGGGGAATTTTGCCCGTCGCACAACCTTTTCCAGTACATCCAATCCGTAATCGAATTCATGGTTTCCGAGCGTAACGGCATCGTAACGCATCAGGTTCATGGCTTTGGTTTCCACATCGCCTTTGAAGAGATTAAAATAGGGCGTGCCCTGCAAAAAATCGCCGGTATCGAAAAGCAACACGTTTTTGTTTTCTTTTCTAACCTGTTCAATATAGCTGATTCTGCGAACTACGCCGCCTTTGTCTCCGGCAACGCGATCGTTTTCGGGAATGGGTTCGATGCGGCTGTGCGTGTCGTTTGTGTGGAGAATCACGATGTTTTTCTGTCCGAAAACGAGTGTTCCGCACGATAGAAAAATAATGAGTAAAACGGAGATATATTTCTTGTTCATAATGTTTGGGCGGGTTATTCAACGATGGTGATCCTACCGTCGAGTTTAGATGTAATTTCTTTTCCCTGGCGGGTTTGCTCTTTCACGTAATCGATCATTATATCGCGAAGCGTGATGCCCGTATCGGTTTTTTTCACGGCATTGCGGAAAGCGTCCATGTCGTTGTTGCCGTCGGCCAGGTAATCGAGTGTGGAAATATGGTATATCTTGTTTTCGTCAATGGGTTTTCCGTCCACGGTAACCGATTGAACTTTTCTGTTTTTCACCACCAGTTTCACGTTGGAGGAAACTCCCGCTCCGCCAAGCCACGCGTACGCGTCGAAAATTTTCTTTAAATCCGAACCCTTAAGCTCCAAAAACGTAATCGCGTTATCGAAAGAGTATATCTCGTAGAGGTTTCCCACCGTGATTTTGCCTTGCGGCATATTGGCGCGGTGTCCGTTCACGTTCATGATGGCCACATCGGCGCCACTTTGCAAGTGTTCATCGCCGTAGGCTTTCATCACGTCGGAAGTGAGGTTGGTGAGCAGGCTTTCGGGACGGCTGTAGTCCAGCATCTGCGTGGAAGTGCCGATAACTTCGTTCATTTCGTTATCGAGTTCGGTTTTGTATTTTTGCACCAGCGCCTGCATTTTTCTGTCGGGATTGGCATCGAAACTGCTGTTCATTTCCACAACGGAGCCGCTCATATTGCTTATCCGATATTGTTGTGACTTGCAAGAAATCAACAGGATAGCAGCAAGAGCGAGGATGATTGATAGTTTTTTCATTCCTGAAAATTGAATTTTTTGATGTTTATTTTGTCAAAAATACACTATTTTTGTCAGTTTCACAACGCGAAAAACTATTTTTTGCGAATAAAAATAAACATCGTGTTGTGTTTTAAATAATTATTGCTACCTTTGCAACCGCTTTGCGCAATCTCTGTCGATACAATGTCGTTATATTGCGTTTCAACTCAGTTAAATATTAACATAAAGCTTTTATACACAATGGATTTAATTAAAATAGCAGAAGAGTCTTTCGCTGCAGAAAAGAAAGAATTGCCCAAGTTTAAAAGTGGCGACACTATCACGGTGGCGTACCGTATTGTGGAAGGTAACAAAGAGCGTATCCAGCAATATCGCGGCGTTTGCATCCGCATTTCGGGCGACGGCGTGAACAAACGTTTTACGGTTCGTAAAATGTCGGACAACATCGGTGTGGAACGTATTTTCCCGATGAATTCTCCGTTTATCGACAGCATTACGGTAAACAGCGAAGGAAAAGTTCGCAGAACAAAATTGTATTATCTTCGCAAATTGCGCGGAAAAGCTGCCCGCATCAAGAAAAAAGCTTTTTAAGAAATTTGAAACAAACCATAGGACGCTCCGATATTTATCGGGGCGTTTTTTGTATTTTTGTCGCTGAGCAATGGGCATAGGGCGTTGAGCATAGAGTGCAAAAACATCCATCATCCATCATCCATCATCCGTCACCCGGCATAACATGCATCACAAAACGCAGGCAATTGTTTTAAGCAACGCAAAGTATAACGATAAGTTTTCCATAACGCACGTTTTTACGCGCGATTTTGGACGTGTGTCGTATTTGCTGCCCAAAACACACGGCAAGCGTTCAAAGATAAATCAGGCGATGTTTTCTCCGCTTTCGATCCTGAATCTGGAAGTGGAGCACCTTCCGCTGAGGGAAATTCAGCGGCTTAAGGAAGCCGGACGGCAAACGTTGTTATACGATATCGGTTCCGATTTAACCAAGGTTTCACTGGCTTTTTTCTTGTCGGAATTTTTGTCGAAAGTGCTGCGTGAAACGCACAACAACGAAGTGCTGTTCGATTTCCTGAAAAACTCAATTGAAGTGCTGGAAGAAACCCAATCGGGATTGGCCAATTTTCATTTAACCTTTATGTTGGGGCTTACGCGGTTTCTGGGAATTTTTCCCAATCTGGAAAATTACACCAAAGGCTGTTGTTTTGATATGCTTAACGGCGAGTTTATTTTCGGTATTCCGGCGCATAATTACTATTTACGCGATCGGGAAAGTGCGTATTTAAACGAGCTGTCGCGGATAAATTTCTCCAATATGCACCTGTTTAAAATGTCGCGAAGCGATAGAAACCTGATAATCGAGCGCTTGCTGACGTATTACCGACTGCATTTGTATGATTTTCCGGCGATAAAATCGTTGGATGTGTTGAGGGAACTGTTCTAAAACACCTGAAAAACAATAATTCTTCCCCGGGTTTCAATCGTGAAACTGTCACCCAACGATTCGTTGAGCGTGCCCTGCCACCAGTTGGTGAGAATCCGGTTTTGTATGGGATATTTTAATCCGGTTGTGGTAACGGGTTTTTGCCCGATGGCAAAAAGAGAGACTTTCTCGCCGGCAAAACTTTTGAAAGTAGTGTTTGAACTTATCGGAGTGAAAACTCCGTAGTTGGTAAGCATTTTCACGTTAGCAACGGCTTCGTAATCAGCAAGAAGCGAAATGTTTCCGATGGTGTGGTCTTCCCGCATTCCGGTTCCGCCCACAATAGTGATGTCTGTTCTGCCGTTTTCCGCGCAAAACTGCACGGCTTTGGTTAGATCGTTGGTTTCCTGCTCTGTATTGGGAAATAATCGGTCCGCGAAGCGGATTTTGTTTTCTTTCGAAATGGAGTCGCAATCGCCGACGATGGCATCGGGAATGCCGCCAAGTTCGATAAAATGGTTGGCTGCTCCGTCACAACAAACTAAGTAAGATGCATTTGCTATGGCCGATAGCGGCCTTTCGTGACTCGGATACCTTCCGTTGGCAACAATCACTGCCGATGAACAATCGTCTTTATTTTTAAATTTCATTTTTGGGGTCTTTGATGCAAAGATAGGTACAGTTGATCGAAAATGTACCGCTCGTAAAAAATAAATAACGCACGTTGGGGTTTTAATCCACAACGTGCGTTATTGCATCGTTTAAAAGAATCCGTTACAAATTCTCTTTTTCAAACTCAATGGCAGCCGGAAACAGGATGTTGTTTTCGAGATGAATATGCCTGTGCAGGTCGTCTTCAAACTCTTTCAGAAAACGCAATGTTACGTGATACGTGTTGCAACCGTCAGCCGGAGTTTCGTATCCGTTGCTGAGTTCGCTAATCTTTCTGAAACGAACGCCTTCGTTATCGTGCTCCACATGCAACTCATCAATGAAGTTTGCAATGCTTCCGAACGATGCTTTCGTCAATTTTTCACCATTTGTTTTCTTTTCCACCATTTCGCGGATATAGGGAAACAGTATATTTTCTTCCTTTTCCAGGTGCAGCAGCAAATCGTTAGCCGATTGTGCAAACAACGCTTCTATTTCATACAATTCCGGATGCGCGCTACCGTGAACCGCGGAAATCTTCTCCAGGTAAGGCGTTATTTCGGGAATTTTTGTGCGGATGTAGCGGTGATGCTGTTTTTGGATATAATCGGCAAGCAAGTCAATGGGCCACGACCTGAAATCGATATTTCCGTCGCCCTTGTTTTCCAGCACTTCCGATAGCTGGTTCAATAGTATGTTTTCGTCTAAATTTTTTTCTTCGCTTACAGTGGCAATACTACGGTTTCCATTGCAGCAGAAATCGATGTTATGCGATTTAAAAACCGATGCGGCTTTATAGTTTTCAGCTACAATTTCTCCAATAATACTTTCTGAATTTATTTTCATTTTTCTGTGATTTTTAAATGATTGTGTGTCCGTTGCATAGACGGACACACAATCTGAATTTAACTGTTATTTATCGATCTTATTTTTATTTTTTCTGATGGTTAATTGATATACAAACAAGAATAACGTAATTGTACCGATTCCAAATATAGTATCGCCCACAATCCGTAACCATTTAAATACATTCACAACAGGCTGTTGCATAAACTCTGCCGAGCGGGCATACCACATACCTTCATTTACGCTGGCAAATGTCTGCATTAATCCAACGGGAAGCAAGCTTAGAACCACCATCAGCAGCAACCCGACATTCAATGTCCAGAACGTGAATTTAATGAGCTTGTCGTTCCATTTCTGCTTGCGGTACATGCTGCGCAGAACGAACAGCATCAGTCCGATTCCCAGCATGCCGTACACTCCGAAAAGCGCGGCGTGCCCATGTACCGGAGTCGTATTTAATCCCTGCATGTAATACAACGCGATGGGCGGATTGATGATAAATCCGAAAATTCCGGCTCCAAGGAAGTTCCAGAAAGCCACCGACAGCAAGAAGTAGATCGGCCACTTGTAGTCGGCCAGCCATTCGGTGGATTGGCTCATCCGGTAATTGTGGAATGCTTCAAATCCTATCAGCACCAGCGGAATAACTTCGAGTGCGCTGAATGTGGCTCCCAAAGCCATAACGGCTGTTGGTGTTCCCGTGAAGTACAGGTGATGGAAAGTTCCCAGAATACCGCCGGCAAGGAAAATAATGGTGGCAAACAACACGTTGTTGGTAGCCGATTTTATTCTCAACAATCCCATTCGGGTGAACAGGAACGCAGCAACTACCGTGGCAAATACTTCGAAGAAGCCTTCTACCCACAAGTGAACTACCCACCAGCGCCAGTATTCTGCAATGGCCAGGTTGGTGGTGCGTCCCCACATTAGGCCGGCAGCGTAGAAAAACGCGATGGCAAAACACGATATCAAGAAAAGTGTCAGCAATCCTCTTTCGCTGGTGCCTTTTTTAATGATGGGCAAAATGGGGCGGATCATCAGCGCGAGCCACAGGAACAATCCGATTACGAGCAGTAATTGCCAGAATCTTCCCAAATCCACATATTCGTAACCCTGGTGTCCGAACCAGAAGTTTTCAACCAATCCCAGTTTTTGCATCACGCCAAACCATTGTCCGATAAGCGAACCGGCAACAACAATAAGCAACGCGATGAAAAGCACGTTTACGCCGAGTTTCTGAAATTTGGGGTCTCTTCCGCTCAGCGACGGGGCAATGTAAAGTCCGGTAGCCAGCCAGGCGCTTGCAATCCAAAAAATGGCAATTTGAACGTGCCACGTGCGCGTGATGGAGTAGGGCAGGAAGCTGGCAATATCGATGCCGTAAAGTGCGTCGCCTTCCACGCCATAGTGCGCGGTGAGAATGCCCAGCATTACTTGCGCCAGGATAAGAAGGTTCACTACCCAGAAATATTTTTTCGTCGCTCGCATCGATGGAGTAATTACCTGATTCATCAGCGGATCGTCAACCGGCTTCAATACTTCTTCCTGTTGCGTGCGCGCCTGCACGAAAACAAGAATTCCGATCCCGATCAACAACATAATAATGCTGAACCCCGTCCAGATAACTAAATCGCCGGTGGGCACGTTGCCTATTTGAGCGTCGTTTGGCCAGTTGTGCGTATAGGTGATGGTTTCTCCCGGCCTTTCAGTAACGCAGGCCCACGATGCCCAAAAGAAAAACTGCGCCATTTTATCCATTCTCACTTCGTCTTTGATAGCATTTTTGGGAATGGCATAATCGGAACGCAATTTATCCAACGCAGGATCATTCATAAACAAAGACGTGTAATGCGCTTTCACGTGCTCGAACGCCTCAATTCTTTCTGCGGCAATAGTCAGCGTTTTGGTGGATTCGTTGTACGTGTTTTTACGCAAAAATGCCTGAAGGCGTTTTTCCAGCGAAGCTTTTTGTTCTTCGCTTTGCGAATCGAAATTGCCTCCGGCCCATTTATTCAGCAGATATTGAGCTTCGCGGTGCAGGTAATCGGCAGTCCAGTCGGGGGCAACATACGCGCCGTGTCCCCAAATAGAACCCACTTCTTGTCCGCCCATACTTTGCCAAACGTTCTGTCCGTCTTTGATGTCGTTTCCGGTGAAAAGAACGTTTCCCGCTTCGTCAACCACTTGTTCGGGCACAGGTGGCGCTTTCTGATAAATTTGAGTACCGTAAAACAAGAGCACGGCAAACGAAATTCCAACCACCAGAAAGAGTGCAATCCAAAGTCTTTTGTGAGTCATAATTCAACAAGTTTAATGATTAATAATTGGATTAAATTGATATTTTAGAGAATTAAAAACCAATTCTTTAACTTATTTCGGACATAAAGGTCTCAAATTGATTCAAAAAAAATTTATCTTAGCAAAATCTGCACATCCGATTGCAGTTTTGTTGCCATGTCGTAAACCGTTGTGGATTCCAGCATGGCCCTCAGTTTTGTTCTGATTTCGGTGTATTGATCGTGCACGGGGCACGGATTTTTATCGTTGCATCCGGTCAACCCTAACGGACATTGCCAAATGATTTCATCTCCATCAATAACCGATACAATATCGCTCATTTTCACCGACTTCATTTTGTCGGGACTGATCTCAAACCCGCCGTTCGGGCCTGTAAAAGATAAAACTAAGCCGTTTTTCGATAATGTTCCCAGTATTTTTGCGGTAAAAGCCTCGGGGGTATCGGTCTTTTTTGATATTTCTCCTATAGTAACCCTCTTTCCCTCAATCGATTGAATAGCGATATACACGAGCGCCTTTATGCCGTATTTACAGGTTTTTGAAAACATTTACAACTTTTAAATGCAAATATATGCGATATTTGATGATAAACAAAAACTTGGGGCAGTTTTTTTCTGTAAATAATGAATTATGTGAAGAATCGATTGTTTTCGGTTGAAAAACAAGCGCTTTTGTGGTTTAAATGAGTGGAATGAGATACGCGCCGATAATGTGGCTTGCCAACCCCAAAAGCACGAAAAAATGGAAAACGGCGTGTACGAATTCCCGCTTTGCGGTGGCATAAATAACCGCGCCAGCAATGTAAAATACGCCTCCGGCTATAAGCCACCAAATCACTTCGATGCAATTTTTCTCGTTTGCTGTTTCAATGAGCGGTTTAAAAGCGATAAGCACCACCAATCCCATCAATACATACGACGCGGTTTTCACGTGGCTGTTTTTCTTTAGTTTTCTGAAACTCACAGTTATGCCCACAATTGCAATTATCCACACCAAGCCAAACAGTAACCATCCCCAAAACTGCGCTTCGCGCAACAGGATGAGCGTGAATGGCGAATAGCTTGCAGCAATTAATAAATAAATGCTCGCGTGGTCGAAGTGGCGCAGTTGCGATTTTCTTGCAGGTTCCTGCACAAAATGATAAACGGTGGACGAAAGCATACACGCCAACATTCCAAAACCGAAAATTGCGTAAGCCGCAAGTGCCCATCCGTCGGAGGCAACAATCGCTTTGCGAAGCAGAAGAATGGTTGCCGCAACCGCCATCAATACGCCGAAGGCGTGCGTGAGGTAGTTGGCGCGTTCTTCGCGGGGGGTGTAGAATTTTTCGCTATTCATTAAATGTTATATTCAGTGTTACTTTTCGGTTGGTTTGCGACCATTTAGGCGAGCCTAACAACAAACGTTTGATTTCGGTTTCCAGTTCCGGACACGAATTTTCTTTAATGACGATATTTCCCGGTTGTCCCTGCGCATTTACATAAAACTCTACTTTTACCGAAATGGGTTCATTCGCGCAAATGGTTTTATCGTAATGTTCATCGAAATACTTTTTAAATTCGGTTTCGCCGAAAACAGGAATACCTTCTTTTGCTTTTGATACGGAGCCAACGGTTGATGTTTTGCGTTGCGTTCCGTAGCCCACCACAACCACTTCGCTCAACAATTCCGTATCTTCTTTCATCACAATGTTGCCCATGTTTTCTTTGAGCGGTATTTCCTTGTTTTCCATTCCCACGTAAGAGGCAATGAGCGTTCCTTCTTCATTTTTGGGGACAACGAGGCGGAAATTCCCGTCGATATCGCTGACGGTTCCTTCTTTTGCATTTTTCACCATCACCGTTCCGCCTATAATCGGCTCGCCTTTCTCGTCCACAATTTTTCCCGATACGGTTTTGGTATTCGATGCAACCATTGCCCGCGAAATTTTCACTTGGCCGACTTCTTGTGCCGTTTGAATTGGCTCCGCCTTCGCCGCCATTTCCTGAACAGGCTCAACTTCCTCTGCCACGCGAATTTCCATTACCTGCGGAATGGCCGGCGGCGATGGTGGAGCCGGTTTTTTTGTTTCTTTTTCAATATTGTCAGCCACCAAAACCGTATCTTTTTGGGGTGAAAGAACAACGGCTTCTTCTTGTTTTGCGGGTTCGGTTGAAGCAACCTGAACATCTTTTATGTCGGGTTGGCGCAACAGAAACGGAATTCCGATAAGCAAAACCAACACGGCAGCGGCTACCCACATCCAAACGCGTTTATTGATGCGGTTGGGTTGCGGAGCAAGGCGTTCTTCCAACTTTTCAATGGCTGAAAGATGATTGCCCGGCACGGACTCGTATCCGTCAATGGCGTCTTGCAGAAAAGGGTCGTTCATTGCTTCCCGCTCCAACCTATTGGCTTCCTTTCCGTGCCGTTTTCCGTGTATGTAATCTTTTAAATTCATTTTACCCCTAATCCCCTAAAGGGGACTTTGTTCGCATTTAATTTTCGCTATTCGGTTTTTTCTAATATTCTATTGATGCAATTTTTCAAATTTCTTTTCCCGTTCTGAATGTAACTTTTCACTTTGTCGAGCGTGTATCCTGTGATGGAAACGATATCGGCATACGATTTGTTTTCGTAGTAAAAATATTCGATGCTTGTTCGCTGTTCCACGCCCAATTCCGTCATACAAAACTCCAATGCCGATTTTTCTTCGTTCGACTTTTCCTCATCTGATAGAGTAAAAAAATCGCCGTTTTCCATAATCGCTTCGTTGATATCTTCGAAAAACACCTGTTTTTCTTTCCTTTTTTTCAACAGGCAGTGGTTTTTAGCCACCGCGTAAAGCCAAGAATGAAAGTTGGTTATCGTGTAATTAGATACTTTTTCGTTCAAACTTTCAAACAAATCCATCACGGCATCCTGCGCATCGGGTTCGTTGCCGAGGTATTTCAGGCACAACCCGTACAGCATCGGGATATAGCGGCGATACAATTCGTGAAAATATGCTGTTTGACGTCCGTTTTTAAAGAGTTCAAACAATTCTTCGTTCGATAAGTTCGCTATATTCCTGTTGGTTTTCAATGAGTTGATGTTTCAATGCATATATCCCGATGCACAAATGTAAGAAATTTATCGGTTGGTTTATGGAATTTCGAGCCGATTTGTATCTATTAAACAGAACTCTAAAATTAATAAAACTCAAAATTATGAAAACAACATTGATGAGAATCGTAACGATCCTACTTATGACAGGATTTATTTTTTCTGCCCGCGCGCAGGAAATGGAAGTGAGCGGAACGGTATTTGACGAGCAAGACAAATCGCCGATAATTGGCGCAACGGTAACGATTAAGGGCACAAACTCAGGTACGGTTAGCGATATCGACGGAAAGTATCGGATTAAAACTGAAAAAGGTAAGACATTGATTTTCTCTTATGTGGGTTATAAAACGCAAGAGATTAAAGTGAAAAACGCCAAAATGGATGTTTTTTTGAAACAAGATGTGGAATTATTGGAAGAAGTGGTGGTTGTTGCTTTTGGAACGCAGAAAGGAAGCACAGTGGTGGGCAGCGTTATGGGTGTTGCTGATCAATCTTATTACAGGCCACCAATTGTAATGCCTTATCCGCGCGAAGTGAATACCGAAGAATACGAAGCGTTTAAAGAAAACCATTTCTTGTCGGCTGTTCAAAACCCGCTTTCCACGTTTTCGTTGGATGTGGACGCTGCTTCGTACGGAAATATCCGGCGGATGATCAATCAGGGGCAAATGCCGACTAAAGATGCGGTGCGGGTAGAAGAAATGATTAATTATTTCAACTATAACTATCCGCAGCCATCGGACGGGCATCCGGTGCGGATTGTTACCGAAACGGCGGTTTGTCCCTGGAACAAAAAGCACAACATCGTGCGCATTGGTGTGAAGGCAAAGGAAATTCCGTCGGAAACGCTGCCCGCAAGCAATTTCGTGTTTCTGATCGATGTTTCGGGTTCGATGTACGGTGCCGATAAGCTTCCGTTGGTGAAATCATCGATGAAACTGTTGGTGAATAACCTGCGCCCTAAAGACCGCGTGGCCATTGTGGCATACGCCGGCGCGGCGGGTGAAGTGCTGCCATCGACAAGCGCTTCGGATAAACAGAAAATTATGGACGCGTTGGAAAACCTTCGGGCCGGAGGCTCCACCGCCGGAGGCGCGGGGATTCAGTTGGCGTATAAGATTGCCGAAAAGAATTTGGTGAAAGGCGGAAATAATCGCGTAATTTTATGCACGGATGGCGATTTTAATGTGGGCGTTTCGAGCACCAATGAATTGGAATCGCTGATTGAAACCAAGCGCAAATCGGGAATTTTCCTCACCGTTCTCGGTTACGGAATGGGCAATTACAAGGACAACAAACTGCAAACGCTGGCGCAGAAGGGAAACGGAAATCACGCGTATATCGATAACCTGCAGGAAGCCAGCAAAGTGCTCGTGAACGAGTTTGGCAGCACGATGTATGCCGTGGCCAAAGACGTGAAACTGCAAGTGGAGTTTAATCCTAACTTCGTGAACGCCTATCGGTTAATCGGTTACGAAACCCGATTGCTGAACGACGAAGATTTTAACGACGATACCAAAGACGCGGGCGAACTCGGTGCCGGACACACGGTTACGACTCTCTACGAAATCGTTCCCGTTGGTGTGGACGCGCCTGTGGGCAACGTGGATAAACTGAAATACCAACAAAGCAAAAACGAAGTTTCGTTGCCCAAATTTACCGATTCCAAGGAATTGCTGACGGTGAAACTTCGTTACAAAAAGCCGGACGAAGACGTTAGCAAAAAACTCGAAGTCCCTGTGTTGGCAAGCAACGTAAATTTAAATGTATCGCAAGATTTCAATTTCACAATGGCTGCGGCTATGTTCGGGCAATTGCTTCGCGATAGCGATTTTAAAGGAGATGCTACATACAAAAAAGTAATTGAACTTGCCCGAAAAGGGCTGGATAACGATCCTAACGGTTATCGCCGGGAGTTTGTGCGGTTGGTGGAAGCGGTGGAACAGTTGGAGAAATAAGACAAGGCGATGAGGTGACTTGGCGACTCAGAGAAAGCGTCTGACCGATGAATAGTCTGACGCTTTCACTTATCTTTTACTTTCGGGCTTCTCTTCTTCAAATTATATTTGCGACCTTTCACGAAAATATAAATAAAACCTCCAAAAACTACTGACGGAATCAATATTTCTGTAGCTTCATGCAACCCGAGCCAAGTAAAAGTATAATAACAGATGATGATTAATAATCCCATTCCGACCAGCGAATTTCGTAAATGGGTGGATAATCCTTTTATGTCCACCTGTTCCTTTTGTTCTTTGGTCATCGTATTGTAGCCCGCTATCAAATCAGGTACAGCTTTTACTGCAAATCCTATTCCGATGAAAAAAAGCCCATAGATTAAATAAAAGCATGTCATATTTTTCGATTTAGAAAAGTATTTATCTCATTAATTATTTTTCTATTCCTTAAATAAGTTTTTAACAGTCTTATTGTCAAGCTATTGATTCAGCAGAAAATTCCTTCATGTTGAACATTTAGGTAAAAAGGTGTTTTAAAAGGGCGGTTTTGCCATTCCTTGTTCGTATAAATCAAAGGGTTAATGATTATTTGTTCTTTTAATTCAATATCATACAATAAATTATGCGAAAGTGTTTTATCGGTAAAAAGGACTTTATCTTTATTCAGCAAAATCAAAATATCAATGTCGTAACTATCCGTAGCATCACCACGCGCTTCCGAGCCGTATAAAATAACGGATGCGTTTGGAAATGCTTATTTATTTCCGCGTTTATTTCATACACTAATTTTTTTTCGCCATGATACAAAACTACAAATAAAAAACAATTTCCCTGCCAAATCGTCATAAATTTCTCTTTGGCAAGAATTTTGTGCTTTTAGAATCAGGAATCAGGATGCAAGAATCAAGACATTTGGCCTTGAGTGATTCAACGAAAAAGTCTAATCATCTGTTAGTCTCTTGTCGTCTGTCTTGGTTCTTGGTTTTACAGTCTAAAAAGCAAAAAAACAATATATGAATTTCAATAATTTTACAATAAAAGCACAGGAAACCGTGCAAAAAGCCATCGATTTGGCGCAGGCCGGCAATCAGCAAATGATTGAACCCGCTCACGTGCTCAAAGGCGTGATGTTGGTGGGAGAAAACGTTACCAATTTTCTGTTTCAGAAGTTGGGAGTAAACGTTCGAAACCTTGAAACGGTTGTGGATAAGGAGATTGAATCCTATCCGCGTGTTTCGGGCGGCGAGCCGATGCTGAGCCGCGAAACGAATGCCGTTTTCACCAAAGCTTCCGATTTCGCGTCCAAAATGGGCGACCAGTTTGTGTCGCTTGAACACTTGCTGTTGGCGATTATCAGCGAGAAAAACGCTGCTTCGCAGTTGATGAAAAACGCCGGAATTTCGCAAAACACGCTTCAATCGGCCATTAACGAACTGCGCAAGGGCGAAAAAGTAACCAGCCAATCGGCAGAAGATACGTATCAGGCGCTCAGCAAATACGCTGTGAATCTGAACGAAAGAGCTCGCAACGGCAAGCTCGACCCCGTTATCGGGCGCGACGAAGAAATCCGCCGTGTGCTTCAAATCCTGAGCCGACGCACCAAAAACAATCCCATCCTCATCGGCGAACCCGGAACCGGAAAAACGGCTATCGCCGAAGGGATCGCACACCGAATTGTTCGTGGCGACGTGCCCGAAAACCTCAAGAGCAAAGAGATTTACTCGCTCGATATGGGCGCGCTCATTGCCGGCGCCAAGTACAAAGGCGAGTTCGAAGAGCGGTTGAAATCGGTGGTAAACGAAGTGGTAAAAGCCGAAGGCGAAATCATTCTCTTTATCGACGAAATCCACACCCTCGTGGGCGCCGGAAAAAGCGAAGGCGCGATGGATGCCGCCAATATTCTGAAACCTGCGCTGGCGCGCGGAGAACTTCGGGCTATCGGCGCCACCACGCTGGACGAATATCAAAAATATTTCGAAAAAGACAAGGCGTTGGAACGTCGTTTTCAAACGGTTATGGTGAACGAGCCTACTGAATCGGATTCCATTTCCATCCTTCGCGGATTGAAAGAGAAGTACGAAAACCACCACAAAGTGCGCATCAAAGACGAAGCAATCATCGCCGCCGTTCAGCTTTCGAGCCGATACATTACCGACCGTTTTCTGCCCGACAAAGCCATCGATCTGATGGACGAAGCAGCTGCCAAACTGCGTATGGAAGTGAACTCCGTTCCCGAAGAACTGGACGAAATTATGCGCCGCATCAAGCAGTTGGAAATCGAGCGCGAAGCCATCCGTCGCGAAAACGATAAGCCAAAAGAAGAAATTCTGAGCAAACAAATTGAAGACTTGCGCGAAGATGAAACCGTGATGAAAGCGCGCTGGCAATCGGAAAAGGAGTTGATCAACCAAATTCAGCAAAACAAAATCGATATTGAAGATGCCAAATTTCAGGCCGAAAAGGCGGAACGCGAAGGCGATTACGGCAAAGTGGCGGAGTTGCGTTACGGAAAAATAAAGGAGAAAGAGGCCGAAATTGAACAGTTGAAGCATCAGCTGCACGAAACGCAGGGCGGAAAAGCGATGATCAAGGAAGAAGTGGACGCCGAAGATATTGCCGACGTGGTTTCGCGCTGGACCGGCATTCCCGTGAGAAAAATGCTGCAAAGTGAGCGCGAGAAACTACTTCATCTGGAAGAAGAACTTCACAAACGTGTGGTGGGGCAGGAAGAAGCCATCACAGCCGTGGCCGATGCCGTACGGCGGAATCGTGCCGGATTGAGCGATCCGAAACGTCCCGTGGGTTCGTTTATTTTCCTCGGAACCACCGGCGTGGGAAAAACCGAATTGGCAAAAGCGCTGGCAGATTATCTGTTCGACGACGAAAATATGATGACGCGCATCGATATGAGCGAGTATCAGGAGAAATTCAGCGCCACGCGTCTCATCGGCGCACCTCCCGGATACGTGGGGTACGATGAAGGCGGACAACTGACCGAAGCCATTCGCCGTAAACCGTATTCCGTGGTGCTGTTCGACGAAATTGAAAAAGCGCATCCCGATGTGTTCAATATTCTGTTGCAGGTGCTGGATGACGGACGTTTGACCGATAACAAAGGCAGGGTGGTGAACTTCAAAAATACGATTATCATTATGACATCGAATATGGGCTCGAACCTTATTCGTGAGAATTTCGAAAAGATCACCGATAAAAATCGCGATGAGATTGTCGAAAACACCAAGAGTTTGGTTCTGAATTTGTTGAAACAAACCATTCGTCCCGAATTTCTGAACCGTATCGACGATATCATTATGTTTGCTCCGTTGAAACAGGATGAAATTGCACAAATCGTCCGCATTCAGTTAAACGGCGTGCGGAAAATGCTGGCCGAAAACGGTATCGTACTGGAATACACCGACGAAGCAGTGCAAAGTATAGCCGAAGCCGGATACGATCCCGAATTTGGTGCACGTCCCGTAAAGCGGGTAATCCAGCGCAAAGTGCTCAATCAGTTGTCGAAAGACATTCTGTCCGCCAGAGTGGATAAATCGAAACCCATTGTGATTGATTCCATTGACGATCACGTGTATTTTAGGAATTGAACAATAAACAAGCGGCTTTTGGCCGCTTGTTTATTAATTTTGCTGTATCATTTTTTTGTCATACTTTTGTCACACATTGTACAACAATATAAAAAATATGAAAATGGAAACGCCAGTGAGAGAAAGAACCGCTTTTAGGCTTCGAAAAGACCTTATGGACAAAATAAAAAAAGACGCAAAAAAAGAAAACAGGAGTGTGAATAATTACGTGGAAACACTTCTTTTGGATGCTGTGTACCGTGAACCCAATGAAGAAACCCTAGCTGCAATGCGGGAAGTGGAGAGTGGAGAGGAATTGGAAACTTTGGATATGGACAATTTCGACGAATTTGTGAACTCGCTATGAAAACATTCAGGCAATCGAGTCAGTTCAAAAAAGATTTGAAGCGCATACAAAACAATCCGAAGAAAAGAGAGAAGCTGAAAATCGTTTTGACTTTACTTCGGAATACAGGAACAGTACCTCCCGAATACAAGCCACATATGCTGGTGGGACAATACAAGGGATATATGGAATGTCATATTGAAGGTGATTTTCTTCTTATTTGGATTGATGAAAGCGAAAATGTAATCAAACTGGCAAGACTTGGCAGCCATTCCGAATTATTTAAATCCTGAATGGAATGGAAAATAATATAAAAACAGCAAATCCAATGATAAATCTCTCCAAAATCCCCTCGCCCTGCTACGTAATGGAGGAGCGGTTGCTTCGCCAAAACCTGCAACTGATAAAATCGGTAAAAGACAGGGCGGAAGTAAACATTATTCTCGCTTTCAAAGCGTTTGCCATGTGGAAAGCGTTTCCCATTGTGCACGAGTACATTCCGTATTCCACGGCAAGTTCATTGGCGGAAGCGCAACTGGCTTTCGAAGAAATGGGCAGTCCGGCGCACACCTACGCACCGTCGTACACCGATTACGATTTTCCCGCATTTTTACAATACAGCAGCCACATCACTTTTAACTCGCTTACACAATTTCACCGGTTTTATCCGCAAGTGGTTGCCTCCGGCAAGGATATCAAGTGCGGAATTCGCATCAATCCCGAGTTTTCGGTGGTGGAAACCGATTTGTACAACCCCAGCATGCCTGGCTCGCGACTGGGTGTAACGGCAAAAAATATGGGCGACAGCTTGCCCAAAGGCATTTCGGGGTTGCATTTGCACAACCTGTGCGAGAACAATTCATACGACTTGGAAAAGACACTGGAAGCCGTTGAACAGAAATTCGGTCATTTTCTATCGAAAATCGAGTGGCTGAATTTGGGTGGCGGGCACCTGATGACGCACGAAGATTACGACGTGGAGCATTTAATCGGCCTGCTCATCGGCTTTAAGAAAAAATATCCCAACCTGGAAATTATTATGGAGCCAGGTAGCGCGTTTGCGTGGCAAACCGGCGTGCTGGTGGCTGATGTGGCCGATATTGTGGAAAACGAAGGCATGCTCACAGCTATGCTCAACGTTTCGTTTTCATGCCACATGCCCGATTGCCTGGAAATGCCCTATAAACCGCGCATTCGCGGAGCGCACCACGAACCTGTTGCCGGAAAACCTACCTACCGAATGGGCGGAAACAGTTGCCTGAGTGGCGATTTTATGGGCGAATGGTCGTTTGACGAGCCGCTGAATGTGGGTGATAAAATCGTTTTTGAAGATATGATCCACTATACCATCGTGAAAACCACCATGTTTAACGGTGTTTCGCATCCATCCATCGGCCTTTGGACACTCGAAAATAAATTTAAACTGTATCGCCAATTCGGCTACGAAGACTACAAAAACCGCATGAGTTAAACGTGTGAAAAATAATTAAAATTTTAAGACTTAAAACAAAAGCATTCGTTTTTCTGTTTATTTATTGATAAGAGAGTCTTATTAAACAAAATTATTAACTAAAAAATTATTTATTATGGGTTGGTTGTGGTTTATCATTATCGGAGCAGTAGCCGGATGGCTTGCAGGAAATATTATGCGTGGCGGCGGTTTCGGACTGCTGGTTAACATTATTGTAGGCATTATCGGCGCTATTATCGGCGGATGGGTTTTCGGACTGCTTGGAATAGGCACCGGAGACGGACTTATCGGAAGCCTCATCACTGCATTAGTTGGAGCAATTTTGCTCTTGTGGGTAATCTCGCTGTTTAAGCGAGCGTAGCTCACAAGTGAAACATTTATAAAATCGATGTATCAGCAATGAGCATCGATTTTTTTTGTAAATTTGCTGAAAATTAAGTGGATGAAAAAGAAACAGATCGGTATATTTTCGGGTTCGTTCAATCCGGTTCATATCGGGCATTTGATTTTAGCGAATTATATGCGGGAGTTTACGTATCTCGATAAAGTTTGGTTTGTGGTTACGCCGCATAATCCGCTGAAAGAGAGCAGCAGTTTACTGAATGACGACATCCGGTTGAAGATGACAAAATTAGCGTTGCAGGATTTTGATAATCTGATGGTTTCGGATATCGAATTCGGAATGCCGAAACCTTCTTATACTATAGATACGTTGACAAAGTTGAGAGCCGAAAATCCCGGTTCGGAGTTTACGCTTATCATCGGCGGAGATAACTGGAACAGGTTTTCGCGATGGAAAGATAACGAACGCCTGATAAAAGAATTCAACATTCTTATCTATCCCCGATTGGGAGAAGAAATTCAAATAGACGGTAAATATTCGGAAAATGCCCGGTTAGTGGATGCGCCCATCGTGGAAATATCCTCTACTTTCATCCGCGAAAGTATTCGTGCAGGTAAGGATATCCGTGCCTTCCTGCCCAATCGGGTTTACGATTATATTGTGGAAAACAAATTGTATAAATAATCCCCGTTTAGTTTTTTTAAGAGAAAAGTTTCCGCACCTTGTTTCTTATTGACTATTTTTGTAAAGATTATTCATCATTAAAAACAAAACAATTATGAAAAAAATTCTCTCATTATTGATGGTATTGTTAATGGTTATCGCTGTTGCATCGTGTGGCAAAGATGACCCAAATATGCCAACTACGGTTACCGCTGATAAAACTTATGAAATAACTTTCATGGTTGGCGGTGGACAACCTACTTCAAACGCTGTTACCATGAATATTGGTGACTTTTCAGGAATTGCAAGTTATGCTAAAAATGTATATAAAGCCGACCTTGTTCCGGCGGGTGCTTCACTAACCATAACCGGTATAACTGCCGGTGGTCATGAATTAAAGGGAGCAAAGTTAGCGTTGGATGGAACAAAGTCAACTCTTGATTTAGGCAATTTGACTCAAGATAAGACAACTACAACGACAACCGATATTAATTTCTTACAACAAGTAGCAAATAGGATTGTGTCAAACAAAAGTGCATCGGTTACTTTTTCCACAACTCAATCGGTAAAAGATATTAGCAGAACTGTACCTGTTAAAATTAAAATGAATGTTATTTTTCATTTGAAATAACATGATGATAGTCTCAACAAAAAAGCCGCAATTCGCGGCTTTTTTTGTTGATATATCTCAAGTAAAATCTCACTCCAAATACGTATACCCATACAATCCCGAACGATAATTCGACAGAAACTCTTTCCCTTCTTCCACCGAAATCTTTCCTTTCTTTACCGAACTCATTACCCACGTTTCCACCGTACGAACCAGTTTTTTAGCGTTATACTGCGCGTATTCCAACACTTCGGCAACGGTTTCGCCATCAATTACCTGTTCAATTTTATAACCGGTATTTTCGTCGGTTACAACGTGTACCACGTTTGTATCGCCAAACAAGTTGTGTAAATCGCCCAAGATTTCCTGATAAGCGCCCACCAAAAAAACACCGATATAATACGAATCGTTTTTCTTGAGCGAGTGCACCGGTAGAAACGATTGATGAAATCCGCCTTGTGCCGTATAACTGGCAATTTTCCCGTCCGAATCGCACGTAATGTCTTGAAGTGTGGCCGTTCTCTCCGGTTTTTCATCCAATCGGTGGATGGGAATAATTGGGAAAACCTGATCAATCGCCCACGAGTCCGGCAACGATTGAAACAACGAAAAGTTACAAAAATACTTGTCGGGCAGCAAAGAAGAGAGTTGTCGCAACTCCTCCGGAGCGTGCTTTGCACGATTGATCGTGATATTTATTTCGCGCATAATCGAAAAATAAAGTTGTTCCACCTGCGCGCGCGTTTTCAAATCGAGCATTCCCAAGCTGAACAAATCGAGCGATTCTTCGCGAATTTGCTGCGCGTCGTGCCACGCTTCAAGCATGCGCGGTTGCGACAAATTGTCCCAAATATTGTATAACTCTTTTACCAATTCGTGATCGGTTTCCTGAATATCCACATCTTCGTTCCATTCGGGCAACGTGGCGGTTTCCAGCACTTCGAAGATTAGCACCGAATGATGCGCGGTTAGCGCACGCCCCGATTCGGTAATGATTTTGGGGTGGGGAATTTCGTTTTTGTTGGCCGCATCCACAAACGAGAAAACCGAGTCGTTCACGTATTCCTGAATGGAATAGTTGATGCTGTTCTCGCTGTACGACGAGCGTGTGCCGTCGTAATCCACGCCAAGCCCGCCACCGATATCCACAAATTCAATCTTGAATCCCAGCATGTAGAGCTGCACGTAAAACTGCGACGCTTCACGTAAAGCGGTTTTTATGCGGCGTATTTTGGTTATCTGACTGCCGATATGAAAGTGGATCAGCCGGAAACATTCGGTCATTTTGTGCTTTTTCAGCAACTCCAGTGCTTCGAGCAATTCGCTGGAATTCAGCCCAAATTTACTGCCATCGCCGCCCGATTCTTCCCATTTCCCGCTTCCCGAACTTGCCAGTTTTATACGAATTCCGATATTGGGCTTTACTTTCAACCGCTTCGCGACTTCGATGGTTTGTTCCAGTTCGTTGAGTTTTTCAATCACGATAAAAACTTCTTTTCCCATCTTTTTCGCCAGCAAAGCCAGTTCAATGTAGCTTTCGTCTTTGTAGCCGTTGCAGATAATGATGGAATTTTCGTCGGTATTAATGGCAAGAACGGCGTGAAGTTCAGGTTTGGAGCCAGCTTCAAGGCCGATATTGTATCGTTTTCCATACGTCACAATCTCTTCCACCACTTGCCGCATCTGATTAACCTTGATGGGATAAACAATGTGGTTTTGAGATTCGTAGCTGTATTCTTTGGCAGCAATCTCAAAACAGGTGGAAATTTTTTCGATCCGGTTATCCAGAATTTCCGGAAACCTGACCAGCACGGGGGCCGAAACATCCCGAAGATACAATTCACGCATCAGGTCGTTCAAATCAACGGCTCCGCCCGCTGTTTTTCGTGGGGTAACCTGCACGTTTCCTTTTTCGTTGATCGAAAAATATCCGTTGCCCCATCCGTTTATGTTGTATAATTCTTCCGAATCTTCAATACGCCATTTTCTCATTATCAGACAATTAAAAAAGTGATGAATTCAAGGATACAAAAATAACTAATTTATTTGTTTTTCGTTGAATTTCGTATCAACATCGAGAGAAAAAGACAAAATCGATGGTTTTATGTTTTTTTAACCACTATAGATGCAGCGTTTTTGCCGATCTCTCATCTATATATACGTAACCCCAAAATTTCCGAATTTATGAACTCAATGATTAAACTCAATTCTTTCTTACTGATGCTGGCAGTAATGTTCTCAGGATGTGATAAATCGGGCGACGAAATTGATTCGAAAGATCTTCCCGATCCGATAAAAATAGAACTTCGTTCCACCGCTGAAAAAGAACTTTTAAAATCCGACCAACAGTTCGCATTCGAATTTTTCGCCAATGTCTATGATGAAGAAGCCAACGACGAAGACAAAAGTTTTATGGTATCGCCTTTCAGCCTGAGCATGGCGCTGGCAATGACCTGGAACGGCGCGGCAGGCGAAACCAAAACCGCGATGAAGGAAACGCTGAAATGGAACAATTTTGACAATGACGACGATGTCAACGGTTACTACAAAAAGCTTAAAGAAGCGTTGCTGAAAACCGATCCGTCCACTAAATTATCGATTGCCAATTCCATTTTTACCAACAAACTTGTTGCGATAAAACCTGCTTTCATCAAAACCAATACCGATTATTACAACGCAACGGTGCAAGCGGTGGATTTCACACATCCAACTACCAAAGACATTATCAACAAATGGGCATCGGATAATACCAACGGCTTAATTAAAAAAGTGATAGAAGAAACCAAGCCGGATGATTTGATGTATTTGCTTAATGCCATTTATTTTAAAGGTATCTGGACAACAAAGTTTGAAGCGAAAAATACGTCGAAGAAAGCATTTATGACCCAAAACGGAACCAAACGAACGGTGGATATGATGTCGCAAACCGCCGAATTCAATTATACCGAAGACGAAACTATGCAAATTGTGCAGCTTCCTTACGGAAATCAGGCATTCAGTATGTTGGTGTTGCTGCCCAAAAGCGGTAAGAAGCAGAGTGATGTGGTTTCCGCGCTGCAAAACAAGGACTATTGGAGCAACGCAACATCGCGGTTACGCAATGCCGAAGTGGAACTTTATTTGCCGAAATTCAAAACAGAATACAGCAAAAAATTAAATGATGTCTTGAAAACCATGGGTATGGAGGTCGCTTTTGATCCGTATCAAGCTAATTTCTCTCGCATATCTGATTTTCAAGCATACATCGATTTTGTTAAACAAGACACATATATCAGCACCGATGAATCGGGAACAGAAGCCGCTGCCGTTACAACAGTTGGAATGGTAAATACTTCTATGCCTGTTGCACCCCCGAAAGTAGTTTTCAATGCCGACAGACCCTTTATTTACGTGATTCAGGAAAACTCCACCGGAGCCATTTTGTTTATGGGATCGGTAAAAGATATTTAAATTCGGGTTATGAGTTATGAGTGTTGAATTGTGAGAATTTTACCGTTTGCGACAGTAAAATTTTTACCACCGACCGGGAGACGAAGTTTTCAACTTCGTTATTTTAGCCGCATATTAACGAAACAACATTCCACCAGAAGATAAGTACTAATAGTATTACTTAAGATTGTTTTACGCCCGATTTATTGTCGTTTTAAATCGCCATTGTGCACTTTATCACTCAAACGTCAAAACACTCAACGATTTACAACCGCTGAGTGTTTTTTTAGTTTAAATCCGGGCAAACCTTTATAATTTGAAAAATGTATTCTGTAAACGATTGATTAACTTATTAGTTTGACAGAAAAGAAAACTTTTCTTCTATTTTTAAAAATTACAATCCTGTAAATGAGTGTATTAAAAAATATTTTGGAAAACTTTATGTTTTGTTGAAAACTTTTTATTGATTCGTTTTGTTAACTCTGAAACATTTCTTAAACTTGCAATCCCAAATAACCATACTGTGGGAAAATCTCTTATTTTATTATTTGGAAAATAGTTAAATTAATCGGTCAACAAAAAAACTTAATTAATGAAGAAAAGAATTTATACTTTCGACGAAGCTTACAACGCATCGTTGGAGTATTTTAAAGGCGATGAACTTGCTGCGAAAGTCTGGGTTAGCAAGTACGCTTTGAAAGACAGCGACGGCAATATCTACGAGAAAACGCCCGAAGATATGCATTGGAGATTGGCAAACGAGATAGCGAGAATCGAAAAGAAATACGCCAATCCGCTGAGTGAAAAAGAATTGTTCGATTTGTTCGATCAATTTAAGTACATCCTGCCGCAGGGAAGCCCGATGACGGGAATCGGAAACGATTTTCAGGTAGCATCGTTGTCCAACTGTTTTGTGATCGGGATGGGTGGCAGCGCCGATTCTTACGGGGCGATCATCCGTATCGATGAAGAACAGGTGCAGCTGATGAAGCGGCGCGGCGGAGTGGGGCACGACCTTTCGCACATCCGTCCCAAAGGCTCGCCCGTGAAAAACTCGGCGCTCACATCCACGGGGCTTGTTCCGTTTATGGAGCGATATTCCAACTCCACGCGCGAAGTGGCTCAGGATGGCCGTCGTGGTGCGTTGATGCTCAGTGTTTCCATCAAGCATCCCGATGCGGAAGACTTTATCGATGCCAAACTGGAGCAGGGAAAAGTTACCGGAGCCAACATTTCGGTGAAAATTGACGATGGATTTATGAAAGCGGCTTCGGAAGACAAGCCTTATGTTCAACAATATCCCATCGATTCCGACAAGCCGAAATACCAGAAAACGATCAACGCCAAAGAGTTGTGGGAGAAAATCGTGCACAACGCGTGGCGCTCGGCAGAACCGGGAGTGTTGTTCTGGGACACGATTATTAAGGAATCCGTTCCCGATTGTTACGCCGATTTGGGCTTTCAGACGGTTTCCACCAATCCTTGCGGTGAAATACCGCTGTGTCCTTACGACAGCTGCCGTTTGCTGGCAGTGAATTTGTATTCCTACGTGGTGAATCCGTTTAAGGCAGATGCTTATTTTGATTTTGAGCTTTTCGGCAAACACATTCGTCTTGCCCAGCGCATTATGGACGATATTATCGATTTGGAGTCGGAAAAAATCGACATGATTCTCGAAAAAATCAACACCGATCCCGAATCGGAAGAAGTAAAATCGACGGAACGCACGTTGTGGGAGAAAATCCGCAAAAAAACGCTCGAAGGCCGCCGCACTGGCGTGGGCATCACCGCCGAAGGCGATATGCTGGCCGCGTTGGGAATTCGCTACGGATCGGAAGAAGGGAACGATTTTTCGGAAAAAGTGCACAAAATGGTGGCGCTGAACGCTTATCGTTCATCGGTAGATATGGCGAAAGAACGCGGCGCTTTTGAAGTGTACGACGCGGAAAGAGAAAAAAACAATCCGTTCATCAACAGGCTCAAAAAAGAAGACGCGCAGCTTTACAAAGATATGGTTAAATACGGCCGGCGCAACATCGCCTGTCTCACCATCGCGCCAACCGGAACAACCAGTTTGATGTCGCAAACCACATCGGGAATCGAGCCTGTTTTTATGCCGGTTTACAAGCGTCGCCGCAAAGTAAATCCAAACGACAAAGACGTGAAAATCGATTTCGTGGACGAGAATAACGATTCGTGGGAAGAATACGTGGTTTTCCACCATAAATTTGTAACGTGGATGGAAGCAAACGGTTATTCCACCACCAAAAAATATTCGAACGAAGAAATCGATGCGCTGGTGGAAAAATCGCCTTACTACAAAGCCACTTCCAACGATGTGGACTGGCTGATGAAAGTGCGTATGCAGGGTCGTGTTCAGAAATGGGTGGACCACAGCATCAGCGTAACCATCAACCTGCCGAACGATGTGTCGGAAGAGCTTGTGGGTGAGCTATATATGGAAGCGTGGAAAAGCGGTTGCAAAGGCTGTACAGTTTATCGCGACGGATCGCGTTCCGGCGTACTGATCACAAACGAAGAAAAGAAGGACGAAAAAAGCGATGACGATTGCTACGAACTGCCGCAAATCGTAACTTCCCGTCCCACGGAACTGGATGCCGATGTGATCAAATTCCAGAACAACAAAGAGAAATGGATTGCTTTTATCGGCTTGCTTAACGGACGGCCGTACGAGATTTTTACCGGTATCAACGACGAAGACGACGGAATAATGATTCCCAAAAACGTAACTACCGGAAAAATTATAAAAGCATACTATAACGATGGACAAAAACATTACGATTTTCAATTCCAAAACCGTCGCGGTTACAAAATCACCATCGAAGGGCTGGACAGCAAGTTTGACCCTGAGTTTTGGAATTATGCCAAACTTATTTCGGGCGTGCTTCGTTACGGAATGCCTATTGATCAGGTAATCAAGCTTGTATCAGGACTTGAACTCGACAGCGAAACCATCAACACGTGGAAAAACGGTGTTGAGCGCGCATTGAAACGCTACCTTCCCAACGAAACCGAAATGAAAGGCCAAAAATGTCCGGTTTGCAACCACGAATCGCTGGTTTTCGAAGAAGGGTGCCTCAAATGCCGCAACTGCGGAGCCTCCAAATGCGGATGATATCGGGTGAAGCGAAACAACGTTCAACGACTGAATAGGAGTTAACTCCGATTCGCATTAATCAAAAAAGCGATACCGAAAGGTGTCGCTTTTTTGATATCCAACGCAGTTTATTCTCATTTAATGTGAAACTGCCACATCTTTTTCAATTATATTACGCACATAGGCGTTAATACTTTGTCCGGCATCACCCGCTAATTCAGCAAGTTTAGCGTGTGTAAGCGGGGAAATACGAATACTGAATGAGCCTGAAAATGATTTTTGCGGTTCAATTCCTTTTTCGCGACAAATAGTCAAATAATCATCAACGGCGTTCTTGAAATCGGTTTCCAATTCGCTCAAACTATTTCCTTCGTAGCTGATAACACCTCTAATTCCTTGAACTTTACCAAACAGGATGTTATCATCTTCGCTGTATTCAACACTTCCTATATAATTTTTATATTTTAATTGTCCCATTGTTATTGTAGTAATTTTTCGTTTTTTAATTCATTGATAATCTGTCGTATTTGATACGGTTTTAAATTAGGTGATGGGTGTGGTTTGTGTGTAATAATCGGAATATTGGTGTTTTCTTTGAAAAAAGCAACACGACTGCCCGAAGTTTTGCCTTTGCTTTCTTCTTTATATCCGAAATGTCCCAAAAGTGTAACTAATTCGGCGTATGTAAAATCTTTAGGAACACTTAAAAACCGCTTTAGCAATTTATCTTTTCTGCTCATCACTCAATTTTTGAATGACAAATGTAATCATTTTTGGTTACAAATATATGTTTTTTCTTCTAAATTTCAAACAATTCCCTACCTTTGCCCCATGCAAGACACCTACAAAACCATAGAATCCCCGGCCGAAGGCTACATTACCGAGAAAAAAAGCAAGTTTATTTCGTTTATTTTTCCGGTAAAAACGGCTGAAGAAGTAAAGCAAATTGTGGACGAACATCGCAAAAAATATTACGATGCACGCCACGTTTGCTGGGCATACATGCTGGGATCGGGTAGGGAAGAGTATCGTTCAAACGATGATGGAGAACCATCCGGAACCGCCGGAAGGCCGATTCTCGGACAAATAAATTCCTACGAACTCACCAATGTGCTGATTCTCGTCATTCGATACTTCGGCGGAACGCTTCTGGGAACAAGCGGACTGATAAAAGCATACAAAGAAGCGGCGGAAGACGCGATTAAAAACGCAGAGATCGTTGAAAAAACCATCGATGAAACTTTTATTATCCACTTCGAGTATTTGTTGCTCAACGATGTGATGCGGATTTTAAAACAATTCGAAAACGTGAGTTGGGAACAGGATTTTAACGAAAGCTGCACGATAAAACTCAGCATCCGAAAATCGGAATTTCAGCGATTGCACAATAACCTTTCGCAAATTTACGGAGTAAAAATCGAAAAAGAACAAGAAAAATACATATAATTCACTGTAAATTATAGCATTAAATCATAAAAATCGCTTTAATTTCCATTGTTTTTCCACAATAATTAATAACAAAACCTTAAAAATTCTTTTTGCTGACACAAAATTACTACTTTTGCACCCGAAAAACGAAGTGAAACTCCCGCATCGGGAAATAAAATAAGTTGAATGGCAAAGAATTTGGTTATCGTTGAGTCGCCGGCAAAGGCAAAAACCATTGAGAAGTTTTTGGGCAGCGATTTTAAAGTAATGTCCAGCTACGGGCATATTCGCGACCTCAAAAAAAAGGATTTCAGCATCGATATCGAAAACAATTTTGAACCGATTTACGAAATCCCGGCAGACAAGAAAAAAGTAGTCTCTGAGCTGAAAACAGCCTCCAAAAGCGCCGAAACCGTTTGGCTCGCTTCCGATGAAGACCGTGAAGGAGAAGCCATTTCGTGGCATTTGTACGAAGCGTTGGACTTGAAAAAGAAAGAAACCAAACGAATCGTTTTTCACGAAATCACCAAACCTGCCATTCAAAACGCCGTAAAAAATCCGCGAAACATCGATAAAAACCTGGTTGATGCGCAACAAGCCCGCCGCGTATTGGACCGAATTGTGGGATTTGAACTCTCGCCCGTTTTGTGGCGCAAAATAAAACCGGCTCTATCGGCCGGACGCGTACAATCGGTTGCCGTGCGGCTTATTGTGGAGCGCGAACGCGAAATTCAGCAATTCAAAACCGAATCGGCCTACCGCATCATTGCCGTTTTCTCGAAAGAAGAAAACGGACAACACTACGAAATAAAAGCCGAATACAACAAACGCCTGAAAACCAAAGAAGAAGCGCTGGCGTTATTGGAGAAATTAAAAACATCCGTTTTCACCGTAGAAGACATAACCACGAAACCGGCCAAAAAATCGCCTGCAGCACCGTTTACCACTTCCACGTTGCAACAGGAGGCCTCTCGAAAACTCGGTTTTTCGGTGGCGCAAACGATGATGGTGGCGCAACGGTTGTACGAATCGGGACGAATTACCTACATGCGTACAGACTCCGTGAATCTTTCGTCGCTTGCCATCAATACCGCCAAAGCCGAAATTATTGAACAATACGGTGAAAACTACTTGAAAATCAGAAAATACACCACCAAATCCAAAGGCGCGCAGGAAGCCCACGAAGCCATCCGCCCCACCTACATCAACGAGCACGAAGCGGGAGCAACGGCGCAGGAAAAACGCCTGTACGACCTGATTTGGAAACGTACCATCGCCTCGCAAATGGCAGATGCCGAACTGGAAAAAACAGTCGCCACCATCGATATTTCCAACGCCGACGGCAAATTCATCGCCACCGGCGAAGTAATTAAATTCGACGGATTTTTGCGCGTTTATATGGAAGGAACCGACGATGAAAACGGCGAAAACGAAGGCGGATTGCTTCCTCCGATGAAAGTAAAGGAGATTCTGCCCATGCAGGAAACCACTGCTACTCAACGTTTCACGCAGCGTCCGCCGCGATACACCGAAGCATCGCTGGTACGCAAAATGGAAGAGTTGGGCATCGGACGTCCGTCAACCTACGCGCCAACCATTTCCACCATTCAAAATCGCGAATACGTGGAAAAGAAAACCGTGGAAGGTGAAGAGCGAGTTTACAATATTCTCGCGCTCAAAAACGGAAAGATAAAAGACACCGACAAAAAAGAAATTGCCGGAACCGACAAAAACAAACTGGTTCCAACCGATATAGGAATGGTGGTTAACGATTTTCTGGTAGAATATTTTCCCAAAGTAGTGGACTATCATTTTACGGCCACCGTTGAAAAAGATTTCGACACTATTGCCGAAGGCAAGCAGCAATGGAACAGCGCAATAAAAGAATTTTATAAAGCATTCCATCCGATTGTGCAGGAAACTATGGAGATGCGGATGGAGCACAAAGCCGGCGAGCGCGTGCTGGGTGCAGACCCAAAAACGGGACGTCAGGTTTCGGTTAAGATCGGTCGATATGGCCCGTTGGTGCAAATTGGCACGCCCGATGAAGAAGAAAAACCCAAATTCGCGTCGCTGCAAAAAACGCAATCCATCGAAACCATATCGCTGGAAGAAGCGCTCAAACTTTTCGATTTACCCCGCTCTTTGGGCGAGTTTCGAGAAAAAGAGATGACCGTTGCCGTTGGCCGTTTCGGGCCTTATGTGCGGCATAACAACAAATTCGTTTCGATACCGAAAGGTGTGGATCCGTTGGAAATTACCGCCGAAGAAGCCATTGAACTTATCGAAACCAAAGAGAAAAAAGACCGGGAGAAAATCATCAAAACATTTGCCGAAGAGCCTGAATTGCAGGTGTTAAACGGCAGATACGGCCCGTATATTTCCTACAAAAAAGAAAATTTCAAGATTCCGAAATCGCAAAAACCGGAAGAACTGACCCTCGAATTGTGTAAACAGATTATCGACGGAACAGCCAAAACCGATACGGCTAAAAAGTCAACAAAGAAGACAACTAAAACCACCAAAGCTCCGGCAAAGAAAACCAAAAAGTAGTGTTTGCAACAATATGGTTTGTGTCGAAAAAAATGTTTGTGTTATTCTGAACGTAGTGAAGAATCTAAGAAAAATATAACAATCTTATGAGAATTCGTCCATCAACACATTCAGATCTACCGCAATTATTGCAAATCTACGAAACCGCACGCCGGTTTATGCAACAGACCGGCAATGCGGGACAATGGGTAGACGGATATCCGAAAGAAGAGCTGTTAATCAGCGATATAAAACAAGGCCACAGCTACGTTTGCCTTAACGAAAACAACGAAATCGCGGGCACTTTCTATTACATTGTCGGCGAAGAACCCACTTACCTCAACATCTACGAAGGGTCGTGGTTAAACAACGATTCTTACGGCGTTATCCACCGCATTGCTTCCTCCGGAAAACAAAAAGGAATTGCCGAAACCTGCATCAACTGGTGCCTTGAAAAGTGCGGAAACCTGCGAATCGATACACATTGCGATAACAAAGTGATGCAAAATATTCTTCAAAAACTCGGATTTACCTATTGCGGAATAATTTACCTGGAAAACGGAGATGAAAGGCTGGCGTATCAGAAAAGTTTTGAGGTATGAGTTTGGAGTAATCAGATAGAAAATTTAAAATCCTCATTTTAAAACGAGTTTTTTTAATAAAAGATAACAGATCCCGCGCAACGTTTTTTTGTTTTTCGCATCTATATAAGAAACAAACAATCCATTAAACATCGAAATTATGAAAAAACTAACTATCGCAACAATTTTGATTTTTTTTACTTTTGCTTCACAAGCACAACAAATTAACTCAAAAGGCTCCATTGGAATTACTTATTCCGGACTTGGCTCAAACGATGCTTTTCACTGGCAGGCTTTAGATGGTGCCGGAAGTTATACCGGAAAAGGATTTTACTGGCTGGGAATTACTTATATTCGCCCGATAAGTTCACGAATTGATTTGGAAACAGGAATTGAGTACAGTCATTTTAAGTATCGGGCTAATAGTTATCCCGGACCTGGTGCTCCAGAACCGTATAATTTTACAGATGGACTTGTGAGTATTCCGATTACCATCCGACTAAATTTTCTCAATTATTTTTTCTTTAATTCAGGTATCTTAGTTAATGTGAGCGCTAGTACAGATAAGGGTAATACTATGGATAGCCAGTCGGGAATTGGCGCTATGATAGGTATAGGTGTTAAATACGATTTGAAAAACGCACCAATAGGTTTTTTTGTTAACCCCTTTTATAAACATCACGCCATTCTACCATTCTCTATGGAAAAACACCACTTACGGACAGATAACGCCGGATTTAGATTTGGTGTGGTCTATAGGTTGTGAAAAGTGTATTGATGAGCAGAAGATTTAAAAAATTTAAAGTTACCTGAACAATTTAATTTATTGTTTTGTTAATTTCTTAGTATTTCATTACAATACGGATCAAAAGGTTATAAGTATCACTAAAAAAACTGAATTATGAAACAATTATCTAAATTAACCAAAACATTTAGTTTATTTTTGTTCGGATTTCTTTCAACAGCATTATCTTTTGCTCAGGATGCTTCACTTGATGTAAACATCAATACCGACCAAGGTGGTGGAGCATTTTATACACAAATCTGGTTTTGGGTTATTGTAGGTTTAGTATTTATTTTGCTATTGGTTGCTTTGTTGAGAGGCGGCGGAAGCAAAAGCTGATGAAACAAAAGAACACAGAGAAGAAACTGCCCCGCAAGGCAGTTTTTTTAGTATAATATCAACCCGACTATTCCCGAAAGTACTATTAAAAGAATAGGATCTACTTTCTTTACGGAAGCCAGAAAAACCGCGCCAAAAATTATCCAGCTTTTGTAATCGATAAAATTGTGGCCGTCAATAAGCAGAAGAGCCGCGGACGCAATAAGCCCGATTACGGCCGGTTTCAGCACCGATAACGATGCTTGCATCCATTGATTTTTATTTAGTTTGGCGAAGAAAGCGCACACAATTGTCATTAAAACAAGCGATGGAATGCTTACCGCAAGCGTACTGAGCGCAGAACCCAGAATACCGTAAAAATTACCGAAACCCATATTGGTAACAACCGAATATCCGATATAAGTGGCGGAATTAAAAGCAATTGGGCCCGGAGTTGTTTGGGAAATAGCCACAATATCGGTAAAGTCGCTCACCGATATCCAGTTGTGAGCATCCACCACTTCGTGCTGAATAAGCGGAAGCATGGCATACCCGCCACCAAAACCGAAAAGCCCGATTTTCAGAAACGACCAGAATAACGATAAATACAACTGTACGAGTTCCATAGCCATTCCTTAACGTTTTAATCTTTTTTTGACATACACCAAATGCAGGATTCCCAGCACAATCGCTCCCAACACAATGTAAATGGGCGAAACTCCCAAAAGCCAAACCAGCAGAGCCACCGAAACGGGTATCCAGCCATTTTTCCAGTTGATTTTAGCCGATTTTCCCAACATCAGAAGTGGCGCCGCAATCAATGCCACAACTGCCGGACGGATGCCTTTGAAAATCCTTTCCACTACCGGATTGTCTTTAAACTGCACAAATATCATGGCGATCAGCAAAATAACAACAAACGAAGGCAAAATAACACCAAGTCCCGAAAATAAACTTCCTTTGAATCCCAGTTTTTTGTTGCCTACAAACAATGCGGTATTCAATGCCATTGGCCCCGGCATGGATTGAGCAATGGCAAGCATATCCATAAATTCATCATCGTTGAGCCAATTGTGTTTTTCTACTACTTCGTTTCTGATCAGGGGAATCATCGCATAGCCGCCGCCAAAAGTAAACGCGCCGAGTTTGAAAAAAATCAGAAATAACTCCCAATATTGCTTAGCTAAACCCATATTTGCTATAAAATTGAAAAAAGCAGATTGCAAATTGATGTAATCTCTTGCAAATCTGCTTTCTATAAGAAGCCGCACCGGTGGAAGAAACGAAACTCCTTATGACAGGATTTGAGTGTCCCGGAATCTTTGTAATCCGCTGAGCATAAAGCTTGTCCCGAAGGATGCGGCCCGCCATTGATGCCAAAAACGAGTCTCGGTTTATAAAATGTAATTGATGAGTTTCCCTATCGACCAATGCGGCAATAACTCATTCAGTTTTCTTATGTCAAAGATAGAATATTGAAATGAAACGACCAAATTTTTTTAGTTTTTTTTCGCTAAAAATATCTCGATATATTCTATGACACTATCTTTCAGGTTGTTTTAGCTCTGCAGAAACTTTTCGATTTCGCTGTCCGACACTTCGTAATTCTTTAAATCGCCGGCCAGGTATTGGTCGTATGCGCTCATATCCACCAATCCGTGTCCCGAAAGATTGAAAAGAATCACTTTCTGCGTGCCTTCTTCCTTGGCTTTTTTGGCCTCGCGAATGGCGGATGCAATGGCGTGCGTGGATTCGGGAGCGGGGATAATACCTTCGGTTTGAGCGAAGAGAACGCCCGCTTCAAACGTTTCCAGTTGCGGAATGGCAACCGCTTCAATAAGATTGTCCTTTTTCAATTGGCTCACGATGCTTCCGGCGCCGTGGTAACGCAATCCGCCGGCGTGAATGTTGGCCGGAGTAAAGTTGTGTCCCAGCGTGTACATCGGAATGAGCGGCGTATAACCCGCTTCGTCGCCGAAATCGAATTTAAAGGTTCCGCGCGTGAGTTTCGGGCACGATGCCGGTTCGGCGGCAATAAACCGGGTGTTTTTATCGCCTTTCATCACGTGGCGCAGGAAAGGAAACGAAATGCCGGAGAAATTGGAGCCGCCGCCAAAACAGCCGATCACAATATCGGGATATTCGTCTGCCATTTCCATCTGTTTCTCGGCTTCCAGTCCTATAATGGTCTGATGAAGAGCCACATGATTCAGTACGCTTCCCAGCGTGTATTTACATTTGGGCGTTTGCATGGCCAGCTCAATGGCTTCGGAAATGGCGGTTCCTAGGCTACCCTGATAGTTGGGACGCTCGGTGAGCACTTTTCTTCCCGACTTGGTGGACATGCTGGGCGACGGAATTACCTGAGCGCCCCACGTTTGCATCAGGGAGCGGCGATACGGCTTTTGCTCGTAACTAATTTTCACCATGTAAACGGCAATATCCAGTCCGAAAATCTTTCCGGCAAACGATAACGCGGTTCCCCACTGTCCGGCGCCGGTTTCGGTGGTGAGGTTGGTGGTTCCGTCTAACTTATTATAATACACTTGCGGAAGCGCCGAATTTAACTTATGCGATCCGACGGGGCTTACGCTCTCGTTTTTGAAATAGATGTGCGCCGGCGTGTCCAGTGCTTTTTCCAGGCCGTAGGCTCTCACCAGCGGCGACGGACGGTAGATTTTGTATTTGTCACGAACTTCTTCGGGAATTTCAATCCAAGTATCGGTTTCGTTAAATTCCTGACGGGAAAGTTCTTCCGCAAACAACGGGTATAAATCTTCCGGTTTCAGCGGTTCTTTGGTTCCGGGATTGATCATTCGTTGCGGTTTGTTCTGCATATCTGCCACCACGTTATACCAGTGCGTGGGGATTTCGGTTTCGGGTAATAAGAATTTCTTTGTTTTCATTAATGTATTGTTTTGTTCGAAAAATATCGGATTTGATTTACAAATGTAAGGCTTATTTCGCTAAAAGCAGGCAATGAGACGAAAAAATCCGAAGAAATCAAATTCTCCGGATTTAACTGAGGGTGCTTTTGCGTATTTCCCAACTATTTTTTCTTTGTTACCATCGCATAAATCCACAGCACAATTAGCGAACCGCCAATGGCCAGCAACAGGTTGGTAAAACTAAACTTGTCCATCTCGCCAAATCCCAGCATCGAGCCGATCCAGCCACCCAAAAATGCGCCGGCAACGCCAATGAGTATGGTTACGATACATCCGCCCGGATCTTTGCCCGGCCTAATCCATTTTGCAATTGCACCTGCAATCAATCCAAGAATAATCCACGATAAAATTCCCATAATTTCTGCTTTTTGATTAATTAAATAGTTTTTTTATTCCGTTTCAAAAATAGGAATTAATATTCACAAAAACCTAATTTTTCGCCTAAAATTTCAATAATTTTTCAATAACGTGGAATTTATAGGCGGATATTTTCGTTTCTAAAAAACTTTGTGTTATTTTTGCACAAACATATCGGAATTGTGCAGTTTATGGTGGCTGTAATATCTAAAACGAAACGAAATTTAATGGAAGTGGCTCGGCAGCTTTTCGCGAAAAAAGGTGTCGAAAGCACCACTATGAACGAAATTGCCGAAGAATCGGGATATGGCCGCCGCACGCTTTATACCTATTTTAAGAATAAAAAAGATATTTATAAAGCCGTTATCGGTTCGGAACTGGAAAAACTTTATGCTTCGCTGGAGGACGTTATTAAACGCGATTTGCCTGCCGACGACAAACTGATGATATTTACTTTTGCGCGATTGAGCATTATAAAAGATGTAGTTACCCGAAACGGAACGCTGAGAGCCGATTTCTTTCGGGATATTTTTTTGGTGGAAAATGTGCGTAAAGAATTCGACCGCAAGGAGATAAAATACCTGGAAACCATTCTTGCCGACGGCTGTAAATCGGAGGTTTTTGATGTGAACGATACTGCGAAAACGGCCGAAATTCTGCATTATGCGCTCAAAGGGCTGGAAGTTCCGGTTATCAGGGGCGTTCTCAATTTAAGATTGGATAAACAGGAAGACAGGGAAATTGTTTATAACCTGATATTTAAAGGATTGAATAAGAAATAGTTATGAATTGTGAGTGTTAAAGTCTATAGGTCTGAAAATCTGTCTGTCAGAAGAATCTTGGTTCTTGACTCTCTTAAGAAACAAATTTTGATGAAACGAATTAATATGTTAGAAATAAGCTAATAAGGTTAATGAGGTAGATGTTCTTTTTCTACTAAGGTTGTTTGAAAAAATAAGGTTTTGTATTCGATATTTAAAAACCTTATTTCAAAAACCATAAACCTTAGTAGCTTAAAATCCGCCATTGAACCAGACCTTATTACCTTATTGCTTCATCTATTTTTTGAACGGAAATAGTTCTTGACTCTTGGCTCTAAAAAAGAATAAACAATAAATTAAAAATTACAAATAATGAAACTATTGGAAGGAAAAACGGCCGTTGTTACGGGCGCAGCTCGCGGAATTGGCAAGGCCATTGCGCTGAAACTGGCTTCGGAAGGAGCAAACATTGCTTTTACCGATTTAAACATCGATGAAAACGCAGAAGCTACCGAGCGCGAAGTGGCGTCGCTGGGCGTGAAATGCAAAGGCTACGCATCCAACGCGGCTAATTTTGACGAAACCCACAAAGTAGTGGAAGAAATCGTAAACGACTTCGGCCGTATCGATATTTTGGTGAACAACGCCGGAATTACCAAAGACGGCCTGATGATGCGGATGAACGAACAGCAATGGGACGCGGTTATTAACGTGAACCTGAAATCGGCATTCAACTTTATCCACGCGGTTACGCCCATTATGATGCGTCAGAAATCGGGAAGCATTATCAATATGAGTTCCGTTGTGGGCGTATCGGGAAATGCCGGACAATCCAACTATTCCGCGTCGAAAGCGGGAATGATAGGACTGGCAAAATCGGTGGCCAAAGAACTTGGTTCGCGCGGAATTCGCGCCAACGCCATCGCTCCCGGATTTATTATTACCGAAATGACCGGCGCGCTTTCGGAAGAGGTGCGCAACGAGTGGGCAAAACAAATCCCACTGCGGCGCGGCGGCACGCCGGAAGATGTTGCGAATGCGACCTTATTCCTTGCGTCAGATCTCTCTTCGTACGTAAGCGGACAGGTAATTCACGTTTGCGGCGGAATGAACACGTAATTGGGTGATGCGATTTTCGAATCGCATTAAAATTTGATATTTGAGGCACAAAGTTTATCTTTGTGTCTCTTTTATTTTATCAGAAAATGCAAGTTCTTTACGAAGACAACCATATTATTATCGTCAACAAAGCGCCGTCGGAGATTGTGCAGGGCGACAAAACCGGCGATGAGCCGCTTTCGGAGATCGTTAAACGATACCTGAAAGAGAAGTACAACAAACCCGGAAACGTGTTTTGCGGCGTTACGCATCGGCTGGACCGCCCGACGAGCGGGGTAGTGGTTTTTGCCAAAACGAGCAAAGCGCTCTCACGACTGAACGAAATGTTCAAAAACAACGAAATGGATAAGACCTATTGGGCAATCGTGAAAAAACTTCCGGCAAAAACAGAAGCTACGCTTACGCATTATTTAATCAAGAACGAGCGCACCAATAAATCCACGGCTTATGATGTGGAAAAGCCAAATACCAAAAAGGCGACGCTGCATTACAAAGTAATCGCTCAATCGCAGAATTATTACTTGTTGGAAGTGAATTTGGAGACGGGGCGCCATCACCAAATCCGGTGTCAGCTATCGAAAATAGGAAGCCCGATTAAAGGCGACCTGAAATACGGCGCCGAGCGTTCCAATCCCGATGGAAGCATCAGTCTGCACGCGCGAAAAATTTCGTTTATCCATCCCGTTTCGAAAGAAAAAATAGAAGTAACGGCTCCGGTTCCGGAGGATAGTTTGTGGAAAGCATTGGGCGTTTCGATTTCCAAATCGAAATA
>CAKTUP010000001.1 GCA_934621705.1 uncultured Petrimonas sp. | reverse complement strand
TCGTAAATGAGCGTACCGCCGGGTTTTACTTTTTCTTCAAATTTGTCGAGCGACGGCTGATTCAACACAATAGCCACATCGTACTGATTTACCACCGGCGAACTGATGGGCTTGTCGCTGATGATAACGGTAACATTGGCGGTTCCACCGCGCTGTTCGGGCCCATAAGCGGGAAACCACGAAACTTCTTTGTCTTCCATAATACCGGAAAAGGCAAGAATTTTACCCATCGATAAAACTCCCTGGCCGCCAAATCCTGAAATAACGATTTCTTGTAACATGTTTTTTAGTTTAATGTTCAAAGTTTAATGTTTAACGTTCAGCTGTTTACTCGTTTACTGTCAACTGAAAACTGTTAACTGACAACTTAAATATTCTTAAGATCTCCTATCGGGAATACGGGGAACATATTTTCCACCATCCAATCGTTGGCGGCGGCGGGAGTCATTTTCCAGCCGGCGTTGCAGGTTGATACCACTTCAACGATGGAAGTTCCTTTGCCTGCCATGGCATTTTCGAACGCCAGTTTAATCATTCGCTTGGTTTTCTTGGCAGCGGCGGCGGTATGAACGCTTACGCGTGTTGCCAGGCAAACGCCGTCGAGCAATGCCAGCATATCCAGAATTTTGAGCGGGCCGCCCATGGTTTGCACGTCGCGACCATCGGGACTGGTGGATGTTACCATTTTGCTGAGCGTTGTGGGTGCCATTTGTCCACCGGTCATTCCGTAAATGCCATTGTTAATGAAAACGATGGCGATATTTTCTCCACGATTGGCAGCGTGAATGGTTTCGGCAGTTCCGATGGCAGCTAAATCGCCGTCGCCCTGATAAGTGAACACCATTTTATCGGGATTGAGCCGTTTGGCGGCGGTTGCCAGGGCCGGAGCGCGTCCGTGAGCGGCTTCCTGCCAGTCGATATCAAGGTATTTGTACGCGAAAACCGCGCATCCAACCGGCGCGATGCCGATGGTTTTTTCCTGCAGGTCGAGATCTTTTATCACTTCGGCAATTACCTTGTGAACAACGCCGTGCGAACAACCCGGGCAATAGTGCATGTGGTTGTCGTTCATGAGTTCCGGTTTATCGTAAACCAGGTTTTCGGGGCTAACTATACTTTTTAAATCCATAATAGTTTTATCTTTTTGAGAATCTGTATAGAAAATAACAAACAAGGGCGCAAGCTCCTGTAATCCAGGTTAATTTCATGTTTTTGTCTGAAACAAAATAAACGACTATTGTTGCTATAAAGAAAAACAAAAACAGCATCGAAAATAATTGTTGTAATTTGGGGCTCACGGTTATTTATGTTTGTGTAATAATTAATTATTCGGTTTATTGATTGTAATTTGCTTCGCGCTATTTGGTTACGCCGTTATTCAATCGTAATTGGTTGCGGCGTTGAAATATTTATCGAAACAACGAATTACAACTGAATATCTATCGAATTACTATTGATTTACAATTTTTTCCTTCAACGCATCCAGTACTCCGTCGGGAGTGGGAACAATTCCACCCAAACGTCCGTAGTGTTCCACGGGAACTTTTCCGTTCACGGCCAGTCGAACATCTTCCACCATTTGTCCGGCGTTGAGTTCAACGGTGAGCATACCTTTCGCTTTTCCGGCATATTCATTGAGTATCTTGCTGGGGAAAGGCCACAATGTGATGGGACGAAGCAGGCCAACTTTTATTCCTTCCTGTCTTGCCAAATCGATGGTTTTAAGACAAATACGTGCTGCGGAACCGAAAGCCACCAGCAAGTATTCGGCATCTTCGCACTGAAATTCTTCGTATCGAACTTCTTCCTGCTCAATTATCCGGTATTTTGCCTGAAAACGATCGTTGTTTTTCTCCATCAACGCCGCATCCAATTCCAGCGACGTGATGATGTTGGGTTCTCTGTCTTTTGTTTTTCCCAGCGTTGCCCACGGGCATTGCTCGCGAATTTCCTGTTCGGTGCGGCGGCGTTTGTATTCGGGAAGTTTCACTTTTTCCATCATCTGCCCGATAACGCCATCAGTAAGTATCATGGCCGGATTGCGGTATTTGAAAGCCAAATCGAAACCCAACGATACAAAATCGGCCATTTCCTGTACGGAATTGGGTGCCAGCGTAATCAATCGGTAATCGCCGTGTCCCCCACCCTTTACGGTCTGAAAATAATCGGATTGCGACGGCTGAATAGTTCCCAGTCCGGGACCGCCGCGCTGTACGTTCACGATAAGGCAGGGAAGTTCGGCGCCGGCCAGGTAGGAAATTCCTTCCTGCTTAAGGCTTATGCCCGGGCTCGACGATGTGGTCATGGAATATTTTCCGCAGGCAGCGCCGCCGTAAACCATATTAATGGCGGCCACTTCGCTCTCGGCCTGAAGCACCACCATTCCTGTTGTTTTCCAGGGAGCGGCTTCCATAAGTGTTTCTATAATTTCGGATTGCGGGGTAATGGGATATCCGAAGTATCCGTCAACGCCGTAGCGGATGGCCGCGTACGCGACAGCTTCGTTTCCCTTCATCAATGTTACGTCTTCTGTCATAATGTAATTTTCAGTTTTTTGATTTTCTACTTAGTATAAGACTTAAATTTTAGTCATTTGCGGCAGTGAATTCTTCGCAGACGCGATTAATCGCGTCTCTACTTTTCCACCCGCTTCCGATAAACGGTTAAGCACCCTTCGGGACAGACGGTTCCACAATTGAAGCAACCGATGCACTCTTCGGGAGTTTTCATGTAAACGTAATGATAACCGCGATCATTCACTTCGCGCGGCTGCAATTCAAGCACGTCCGTGGGACATGACACAACGCAAAGATTGCATCCTTTGCAACGCTGCGTATTAACAACTACATAACCTTGTACTTTTGCCATTTCTTATTTGTGTGGTTTTTGTTGGTTTTCGCAAAATTAGTTTATGTTTCAATCATTTTCAACTTTTCTGCGTTAAATTTTATGCATAAGTTATTTAAAACTACTTCGATAAAGAATCGATTTATAACTCAACGCTACTTTTTCGTAACAAAAGAGTGTGATTTTCATTAAAAAACGAGAAACAAAAACAGAACTGAAATAAAAAGATTCGAAATATTATTTTTCAACTATTTTCGTTTACCAGTAAAACGCATCGTTTACCATCCATTTGCCCTGAACTTTCATTACCTGTTCAATAACATCGCGGGCAACGCCTTCGCCGCCGATTACGGGAGAAATGTACAGCGATATTTCCTTGATTTCGGGGCAGGCATCGGCAGGAGCCACGGGCAATCCCACCTGCTTCATAACCAGGTAATCGATAATATCGTCGCCCACGTACATGATTTCTTCCGGCTTGAATCCGGTGGCATCCATGTATTCTTTCAGTTGCTCGGTTTTGTCGTACGATTTCAGGTAAATGTGCTTCACGCCCAGCGACTCCAAGCGATGCCGCACGATTTCGGACCGTCCGCCGGTGATAACGGCCACATCCAACCCTGACCTTACGGCGTGATGAATGGCATACCCATCGCGCACGTTGGTCGAGCGCATCGGTTGTCCGTCTTCGGCCAGCGTTACGGTTTGACGGGATAAAACGCCGTCCACATCGAAAATGAAAGATTTTATTTTGGTGAGATCGTAATTGATTGCGCTCATATATTGAGATTGATGGGTGATGGGTGATGGGTGATGGGTGATGGATGATGGATGATGGATGATGGATGATGGATGATGGGTGATGGGAGATGGGTGATGGGGTACAGCCCCCAAAATTATGCATTATGCATTCTTAATTATGCATTAATTCTATACTTGCCAATATGCATCTTCTCCCACAACAAGTTATCTGTGATGTTGGGCGAACGTTGCTTCACTTTTTTCCCGAAAGAAACGATGCACAGCACTTCCAGCGGCATGGGGATATCGAGCACATCGTTGATGTATTCTCCCGACGTCACGGTTTCCGAAAATTCGCGCCCGCGAACCTGAACCCAGCAACTGCCGATGTTCAGCTCTTCGGCTTGCAGTTGCATATTGATGGCAGCAATGGACGCGTCTTCTATCCACGGATCGGCTTCCAGCGGATTGCCGACAACCACTACCGCCAATGCCGCATCGGCCACAAAACCGGCGCTGTGCGGCTTGCAGTTGGAGAGCTTGGCGAGCATTTCCTTGTCTTCCACCACCACAAACTCCCACGAATGCTTGTTTTTGGACGTGGGCGAAAGCAGCGCGGCTTCCAGAATAAGTTGAACTTCATCGCCCGATAAGGGTTCGTCCGTATATTTTCGGTAACTCCGCCGATTGATAAGAAGTGAGTTGAAATCCTGCATAATTACTATTTCTTTCGAAATGCAAAAATAGCCATAAAAATCAAGACCGGGAAAGAAGTTTGGGTGTAAATTATTAAACTCACGGGGCGATTCGAAATCACTTCGCGGACATCCATTCACCTTACTTAGAACCAATCTAAACAAAAACACGTATCTTTGCACACGCAAACCACTCAGAACTAAAAACTGAAAACTCAGAACTAACAATTATGTACAACGTTTCGCGAACCTATATAAAACCGGGGATGAAGCTGTTCGGTTTAATTGAAGAGAACCCGTCGCTGTTGTTGATGATGCAGCATTTCGATATCGATTTCCGGGTAGATGACCTCACGGTTGCCCAACTGTGCGCCGAAAAAGGGATCAGCGAAAAGCTTTTTGTTTCGGTGGCCAATCTGTATAACGGCTTCAAACCGAAAGACAATCCCATAGATTCGCTTGACGATGTAAAACGGGTGATCGCTTTCCTGAGAAACAGCCACGATTACTACCGCCACGATAAATACCCGCAGATAAGTTCATACATCAGGCAGCTGCAGGAAAATCATCCCGAAAAGGAGTTAAAACTGCTGGAAGAGTTTTTCAACGAATATTTTACCGAAGTTATCGAGCACCTGGATTACGAAGACACGGTGGCCTTTCCTTATTTCATCGAACTGATCGGTAACCGCGAAAACATCAAAAACGACTTATATTCAGCCAAGGAATACAGCGAACACCACACCGATATCGAACTGAAGCTGAAGGACATAAAAAACCTGTTACTGAAATACGTAACCATTGACAGCGATTTAAACCTGCGGCGAAAACTGCTTTTCTCGCTCTACGAGCTGGAATACGACCTGTATATCCACTCGCTCATCGAAGAAACCATTTTGATTCCGTTCGGGTATAATATGGAGCGGGTATGAACAGGCAACGGTTACATATTGCCGTGATGGTGCATTCGCCCATTATTTACGAAGGGTTGCACGCGGTGCTTTCGCAATCGGATTTGGATTGCGTCATCTGTAAACCAAATTCGCTGGAAGATCTGGAAGCCACGCTGCATTCCAAAAAGCTGGATGTATTGATCACCAATCCGTTGTTGCTGGTAAATCGGGAGAAAGAAGTGAAACGGATCCGAAAAAATCATCCCGAATTCTCCATCGTGGGCATTAATTTAGGTATTGTGGACAATAATTCGCTGGCGCTGCTGGACGCGTCGTTTACCATTTTCGATACCGTGGAACAGGTGCTCTCCAAACTGCAAAAAGCGGGCAACAACAACGAATTGAAAGCTACTTCAAACGACGATAACCTCACCGACAGGGAACTCGATGTGCTTACCAAACTGGTTCACGGATATTCCAACAAGGAAATTGCCGATTCGCTCCATATCAGCGTTCACACGGTGGTTACGCATCGAAAAAACATCACTACCAAAACCGGTATTCGAAGCCAGTCGGGGCTAACTATTTACGCAATCTCCAAACGAATTATTTCGATTGAAGACGTGGATTTACAGAATCACTGACCGGATATTCACACCAGCATCACAATCACGATCGTCATCACAACGCTCACCGCAATCAGCGCCAATCCCCGTTTGTTTTTCCGGCTGCCAAATTTAAACATAAACAGCGACGAAACCGCCAGAAACGTAAGCATAAATCCGTAAACAAGCGCTATAACCGACACGTTGCTGGCGCCAGTAACTTTGTGCAAATTCACCAGTTTATCCAACGGCGAAATGTACACTTTCCGTGTAACGGTGGCCATTCCGGTTTCGGCATCGTAAACGCCTTCTTTGAAAAAGATGTTGGAACCTTCTTCGCGCTCCACGTTAAACGCCCGGATGCGAAGCTGTGAGCCTAAATTTCCGCCATTCAGACCGGTTTCCAGTTGCATTTGCTCAGTTTTGTTCACTTTTAAAAAATCGGTGTTGCGGTAAATAAGCAGCATGCCGCTCAGCGCGTACACAATGGTTAAACCTATGGTCAGAAAACCGATATCGCGGTGCAATACCCGCATAATGTGGTAGATGTTGGTTGATTTATTTTGCATAAAAATGTTTGATGTTAACGTTTGATGTTTGATGTTTGATGTTTGATGTTTAGGGTTGTTCTTGGCTTAACGCCCTAATACTGATAATTCACCGCTACCGCGAAATTCCTCGGGTCGGTAGGGTTCAGGTAGCCACCCCGATAATACGCCGTGTACCCGGTAGAGTTCAATAAATTATTCACGAATGCCCTTACGTGGTAGTTTTTCAACCTATAACCCATCTGCAGGTTCAGCGTGGTGAAAGGCTTTGCCATAAACGGCGGTGTGTTTGCCTGCACGTTGTGCCCCGGCAAAACCTTGTAGGTGTACTCCGCAAACGGCCGTTCGCCCACGAAATATGCCCCCATTCCGAAGGATAAATTACGAAAAATCCCGTCAAAAACCGTGTAGTTGAGCCATGCGTTGGCTGTATGATTGGCTGTGTTCATGGGAGATGAGCCTTCGTGGTAATACGGGCTGTCGTGATACGACGCGTCCAGGTAGGAATAGCCCAGCACAACGTCCATATTCTTCAGCAGCTTTCCCGTCAGTTCCAGTTCAAGTCCTTCCCTTTTCAGGTTTCCGGCCTTTATGTAGTAACCGGTATTGTTTCCGGCTTCGTCCAGCGTGGCATACGTAAGGTTGTTGTTTTTGATGTGAAAATAAGTAGCGCTGAAACGAAGGCGGTTATCAAACCATTCGCTTTTGAATCCGGTTTCGAACTGCCTCTCCCGCGTCGGGCCAACGGGCGTTATTTTATCTTCGAGCAGGTTGCTCGCTCCCCGAAGCGATGTTGTGGTGGTGTATGACGCAAAAACATTGAAATCGTTAAAAGGCGTTACGATAATTCCGAACAGCGGGTCCCAAACATCGCCGCCCGTGGCCGAAACCGTGTTGTTGCTCATCCCGCTTACCTGACTGTACCGCAATCCGAGCGATACTTTCAGGTAGCTGTTGAGCGTCATTACTTCTTGTAGCAGCAAACCGTAGGCATATTCCTGCGATGTAACGGGAGCTGCATAAACAAGATTTGCCTGAGGCGTAACGTTCGGAATCGGTTTCAGCACATCAATGGTGTCAATCGTGACGGCATTGGTGCTCGCGGTTGAAACGTCTGACCAGCGATAATCGAATCCCATGTTGAACGTGTGTTTGATGGCGCCCGTGTAAATGTCTTTTCCCATCAAATCGAGTTGAAACACGCCGTTTTTATCGTCACGTCCGCTTCCGCTGTATCTTCGCGAACGCAGGTTGTACTCGCCCGTTTTCGATGCGCTCTTCAATGCCAATGCGTGCGCCCTCACACTGTTCGAATGTAAAGCGGAGCCGGCGTAGGCTACCCTTACGCTGAATCCATTTCCGAGATCCCTGTTCAGGTGCGCCAGATAGGTTAATGTGTTGCTTATCTGCCTGTCGGTTGTGAAACCCAGAAACTTATCGAAAGGCATGGCGTAGATATTGTTCACGCTGTCGGCGCTCAGGTTTACCGTTCCCTGATCGGGAGTGCGCGAATCGTGCAGGTAATCCATCTCCAGCACCAATCGGGTTTTGTGGTCGGGATGCCACGCGAACGAGGGATTCGCGTAAAAACGATCTTTCGATACGTGAACCCGGTAATTATCCGCCCGCTCGTATGCCCCGTTGATACGAAAAGCTGTTTTTCCCCGCGTGTCCAACACGCGCTGAATATCGAAGGTGGGACGAAATTGTCCCCAGCTTCCGACACGCAAGCCTACATTTCCGGCATTGATGAACCGGGGCGTTTTCGTGGCAATGTTCACCACGCCACCTCCCGACCCCACATCGTTGCCCATTCCCTGAGCAATGGATGCCGAACCGCGCAACACCTGAATTGTCTCCACACCCTGCATATCAGACAGAAAGCCCTGACCCCGAAAATCGGAATGGATGCGCACTCCGTTTTTCACCACAGGAATACCTCGATAACCGCGCGAAGAAATGCTTTCAGATGTGTTGCCGTATGTGGCGAACGTTCCCAGGCCGGGCGCGTTACGCACCGCATCGTTGAGTGTCATAGCGCCTTGTTCGGTAATCATTTTCTGCGAAACAACCGATACGCTTTGTACCTGCTCGTCTAAGCGAAGCGGAATGCGGGTGAGCGCTTCAATTTTCTCAGGACGTTCGCGCCGAACACCAAACACTTCTACTTCGAGCAGCATTCTGCCGTCTTCTTTCAGGCAAAAATCTTCTTTTTCATTCTTCCCTTTCTGAAAATCAATTTCTTTGGAGGCCGGTTGATAGCCAACGTAGCTGACTATTACCGTGTGGCGTCCGTCGGGGATATCGCCCACTTGAAAGTTGCCTAAAACATCGGTATCGCTTCCGATACCCAATTCTTCAAAATAAACAGTGGCTCCGATGAGTTTTTCGTTGTTTTCGTCGGTAACCGTTCCGCTGAATATGTTGTTCTGTTGTGAAAAAGCAATAAGAAAGCCCGCGAACAGGCCGATAAAAGAAAGGTACAATTTTTTAGTCATTGTGTGGTTCTATTTTTGGTGCAAAGGAACCTTAAAACCGGCATCGGGACAATCCCATAAAGTAAGGATTTTCGCGGGTTGAAATACCTAAAATCGGGTATTTTTCAGAAATCGAAACAACAACAATCCGAAAAAAGCAAATACTCCCGCAACAAGCAAAAGCGGAAAAACTACCCATTTTCTACATTCAGGGTAAAAAAGCCATTTAATTTTTTTCCAATCAGGAAAAATTACCTACTTTTACGAAAATATTAATTCAATACTAAATAAATTTGAAAGGCCCATGAAAATTCATGAATATCAGGCAAGAGAATTACTGGCATCGTACGGGCTACCGGTGGATAAGGCATATATTTGCCGTAACGTGGACGATGCGGTGCGGGCATACCATGAGTTGGATGCTCCCTTAGTGGTGGTAAAAGCGCAGGTTCATACCGGCGGACGCGGAAAAGCCGGCGGTGTAAAACTGGCAAAAGACGAGATTGAACTCCGGCAACACGTGGCCGACATTCTGTGGATGGATATCAAAGGTTTTATCGTTGACAGGGTACTTGTCGGCAGAGCCGTTAACATCGCTTCGGAATATTACGTAAGCTATATTATCGACAGGAAAACGAAATCTACCATCCTGATGCTGAGCCGCGAAGGCGGAATGGACATCGAAGAAGTGGCGCACAACACGCCCGAAAAAATTCACAAAATTGTTATCGATCCGCTTATCGGCGTACCCGATTACCTGGCTCGCGAAGCGGCATTCAAGCTTTTCGACGACATTAAATTGGTGCGTCAAACGGCTTCCGTCCTTCAAAAGCTGTACAAACTTTTTGTGGAAACCGATGCATCGCTGGCCGAAATCAATCCGCTGGTGCTGACCGAAGAAGGTGAACTAAAGGCCATTGATGCCAAAATGACTTTCGACGACAACGCTCTTTACCGTCGTCCGAAAGTGGCGGCTCTTTTCGAACCGACTCAGGAAGAGAAGAAGGAGCAAAATGCTAAAAGCAAAGGATTCAGTTACGTGCATTTGGGCGGAGAAATCGGATGTATGGTAAACGGCGCCGGCCTGGCAATGGCCACCATGGACATGATCAAGCTGTACGGCGGAGAACCGGCCAACTTCCTCGATATCGGCGGAAGCTCCAATCCCACCAAGGTAATTGAAGCCATGAAACTTTTATTGAGTGACAAGGATGTAAAAGTGGTGTTAATCAATATTTTCGGTGGCATCACCCGATGCGACGATGTGGCCCGGGGATTACTGGAAGCTTTTGAAGAAATACACACCAACGTTCCCATCGTAATCCGCCTGACCGGAACCAACGAAAAAGAAGGCCGTGCCATGTTGCAGGGCACCAAATTCCACCTGGCGGAAACCATGGGCGAAGCCGGTAAAAAAGCGGTAGAATTAGTAAGATAAGTTCAACGTTCAGGGTTTAAAGTTATGAAAACCAACCCTGAACCCTAAACCTTAAACGTCAAACTTCAAACGTCTAAAAAAATGAGTATTCTAATAGATAAAAATACACGATTAATCGTTCAGGGAATTACAGGCCGCGACGGCGGATTTCACACGGCAAAAATGAAAGCCTACGGCACCAACGTTGTGGGCGGAACATCGCCCGGCAAAGCCGGAGAGAACGTGGAAGGAATTCCGGTTTTCAATACCGTGCGCGATGCCGTGAAGGAAACGGAAGCCAACACGTCGGTAATTTTTGTTCCTGCGCCGTTTGCCAAAGACGCCATGTTGGAAGCTGCCGATGCGGGCGTGAAACTGATTATCTGCATTACCGAAGGAGTTCCTACCCTCGATGTGGTGGAAGCTTACCGATACATCCGCCTTAAAGGCGCCAATCTTATCGGCCCCAACTGCCCGGGATTGATTTCTCCCGATAAAAGTTCGGTGGGTATTATGCCGACCATGATTTTCAAACCAGGCTCCACCGGAGTAATCAGCCGAAGCGGAACGCTTACCTACGAAGTGGTTTACAACCTCACGTCCAAAGGCTTGGGACAATCAACAGCCGTGGGTGTAGGCGGAGACCCGATTGTGGGATTGTATTATCAGGAACTGTTGGAAATGTTTCAAAACGACCCGGAAACTGACTCCATAGCCCTTATCGGCGAAATTGGCGGCGATGCCGAAGAACGCGCCGCAGAATACATAAAACAGCATGTTACCAAACCGGTTGCTGTGTTTATTGCCGGACAGCAGGCGCCTCCGGGAAAACAAATGGGACACGCCGGAGCCATTATTTCCAGCGGTTCGGGCACTGCAGCCGAGAAAATCGCGGCTTTCGAAGCCGTGGGAATTCCGGTAGCCAAAGAACCCAGCCAGATACCGGATCTCCTGAAGAGCAGGTTATAACTCTATGCATTATCTCATATCTTCCATCATTGTTATATCTTTTTTCGGTTTCGGTAGTTTCATCGCAGCGATAGAGATTTTGGCTCTGTCCACATCTTCCTGTGTAACGTTGTAGAGATAGAGACCGTAATCGTTTACGTCAATTTCGCCCACATAGAAAAAACCCCAACGTTCGAAAAACTCCGTGAGATCGGTTTGAGACACTTGGCATGCCAGGCGGCAAAACTCCAGCATATTCAAGTAGTCTTTGTTGCGGTTTCCGCCACCCAATGGTTCTTGTTGGCGTAGGGCAATCATCAGGTCGGGATAGAAATCGGGATTACCTTGCTCCGTAAAGTAGAGATGCAGTTGCCAAAACGGAACAAGACGTTGAAACACATCGGTGTTCCCTTCTCCGCCGTATTGGTTTGCCGAAGTTGCCCTGCCCGGAAAATCCATGTACGAGATACCTTTGTCGAGAATGGTTTCGCGCGCCTGTTGATATTTATTTTCGTTTTTTATGCGGCTCGTATTGTCCAGCATCGTGGTGCTGTACATGGTGAGGATATTATTGCTTACCTCAGTCATTCCTCCCCAGGTAAGTTGCGGACGCATTTGCAGTACGTGCCCCAGTTCATGGCTGAATCCCCAGCACGGGTCGCCTTTCACAATGCTTTTGGGATCAGCAACCATGCGCATTGCCCAGTCTATGTACGCTACGCCGTCTTGGTCGCGAAACATATAGTAATGGTAGTTGATGCGTGCCAGCACGTGGTTTTTGGGGAATAATCCCTCTTTGTTCCACCCGATAAACTGGCGCTGCAATGCAACAATGGTGTCGAAATTTTGTATCAATTCTTCGCCCTGATTCATCGCGAAGCGTTTTAGGCTGTCCACCGGAAATGCCACCTGAATGTATTTGCCGCGCATATCCATGATGGGACTGATGGCGTTTTGAAGCAAGAGGTCGAAATCGACGTTGGTATCGCCGCGGATAATATCGAAAAAGCCATTTACCTGTCCCGTAGGAAAATGCACTTCAATGGGGGTGTGATTGGCCGGATCGTTAGGCGTGAAATATTGGATGTATGCGTGTCCACCTTTTTCTAAGTTTATCAGATTTACACCCTCGCGCAACGCATGGGTTTCGTTTTTCAGTCCCCATCCGGCAGGATCTTCGGTTGATTCGGTCCCTTTGGGCGCCCGGCGTGTCCATTCGGGAACCACAAGGCGAATGGTTGCCCCGTTGGTTTCGCCCACAAATACGATGTTATCGCCTTGCGGAAGCACCACGCCGGTAATGCCTTCGTATTTGCTGAATCCGTTGCCAATGCGCATTTGTTTTCCTAATGTGTCGGGGTGCAGATACGGTTCTTGTTCAGACAGCAACAAGCCGGGGTTGTATTTTTTACTCAATAGTTGAGTTGCCAATGTTTTTAGCTGTGGAACTTGCATTTTGGCAATATCTTTTTTGCGAATCTTGGGTTGAAGTTTCGTGCCGATTAAATCGGAAAATACGCGGGCGTCCTCCAAAAGCACGGCGCGCGTTACGGCTCCTTCGGGAAGCATCACGCATTCCAATTCACCCAAACTGGCCATATACAACTGACTGTTTGTTGTTACGTCGCCATACGTGTCCTCGATAACCAGTTTTATTTTTTCGGGGTTTTGTATCGATTTTTCCAATTCAATTTGATATGGCGCGCTTGTAAGCTCGGCTTCCACATCGGTTACTTTGCGATACGCGTCTTTTTCCATTACCCACACTTGAGCGGTCTTGATAATTCCGTTCGCTCCCGTTCCGCGTGGCGAAAGGATGATTTTGTCTAATCGTTTGCTTTTGCCGTCTAAATCGGCTTCAATGGTAATGGGCTGCTTTTGGATACCCGTCCAAAGCGTGTGGAAAATTTCCGTTTCTGCGTCGCGTTTACCGTCGGTAATTTTTTCAACTCCCGAACCAGGCTGAGAAATTCCTTGGGGCGAAAGCGTGATGTTTTTTAGCGCGATGCGCGTTGGCGTGTTTTGCGCGTAGCCAGACAAGAAGGCAAAGGCGAGAAAGAGGAGTAGGATGTTTAGTTTTTGATTCATTGCTGGTTGTTTTTTCTTGAATGATTGTCCTTAATTCAGTGCTTTTGTTTATTTTACTTCAATAACCGTTTTTCCGGTTCTTTCCGCTTCTTCTACTAAACTATCTAAGTCGAAATCTAAATTATATTTCGCGTCAACTTCAATGTTACGAATCTGTTTTATTAAATTGCTTGGTTTTAACCTGCGTGTCATTTCCACTTCCATCAAGCGGTTTGGGAAGCGCTCTCTCACAGCCGTTACATCCTGCATGAACAAACTATCTTGTTCCAGATATAGCGCGTTGGCTGCTTGTTGAATGATAAAAGCCCCTAAACTATCGGGATATTTTTTCAGAACAGCACTCAGGTTTTCATTGCTTTTTTTGAAGTTTTCTTTTGCCTCATTTTTCATCTCTTTTGCAGCCTGAAAAAGACCAAGTTGAAAAAGATATTCGCCGTTGATAGCTCCTTTCTCCGCTGCTATTGTTTGAACATAAAGTGCGGAGTCAAGGAGTCCCATTTCCGAAAGTAATTTAGCTTTAACGCCATAATAATCGGGATTGAGACTGTCTATTTCGATGGCTTTTTCAAGCAGATTGATACTCTTTCTAGTAGAGTCTATGTCATAATGTTGCAGCAACGATAATACTTTTTGATAAAATACATCGGCTTCTAAATTTACCGTGTGCGGAGTAATATCTACTTTTTTATTCGATTGACATTCTACGAAAAAAAACAGAATAAATAAACAAAAAATAGATAATGTAATTTCCTTCATTGTTTTGTTTTAATCTAATAGAGGGAAAGGTTTTATTTCCTTTCCCTCTAAAATAGTTTATAAAATGTTCGATATAAATCGATACCTATTCAGCAAATGTGTATAAAAAGAAATTTGAAGCATACCACCAACCATTTGTTCCGGATGAATTAATAGGGTCCGCGTTGCGGCGTGCTTCGGGAGTAAAACGTATGTATTTGTATGGTTTTCCCAAATTGGCTACTTCATTTGCCACATAGTGATTTCCATTTCCAGCCCTCAGGGTAAACGTAATTGTTGTCGCTTTTGTCCAGCCTTCATCGCCCGCTGTACCAGTTTCACTCACCCAAATCCCCACACGTGTTGGGTCTCCGTTATTTCCATTGCTGCGCCCATCGTATTCAAACCTCAGAAACCTTAATGGGGCGCTCAAATTAATTTGCAGATAGTGAGGCTTTCCTCCTGGAGAAGTTGCCGACCACAATGTGTGATAAAATGTAGCTTTATCATTGTCTAAAAGTGCTGCAAGAGATCCTTCATTAGGTTCTGTAGCATTAGCCGAAAGCATATCTATTGTTAGTAACACAGGTATTGGTTCTCCCCAAATTCTAGGATCTTGACTAATAACAAGAGTAGTTACTTTTGAAAAATCTTGAGAAGACTGCACAGTTATTGTACTGTAGCGTTTCTTAGCGGCATATGATGGTTCTAATGCAAATCTCAACGTTTTTTGCGTGCCGTTTTCAACAACCGATCCTACCATTTTTACCCAGGTAGTTGTGTCGGGAATAGAAATATTATCTATCACAACATTCGATTCAACTGTAAATGTGACCTCACCACCGTTTACAGTAACATTTTTGATTGCATCACTAATTGATATAGAAGCCTCGTGTCCGGTTTGCATAACATCTATACTGTAAGACTGATATCCGTAGGCAACGGTTACAACTGCTCTGCGGGTGACGTACATATCATTTTGATCGGCTGAAATTGTTACTTTATCTTGGTTTTTTGTCACCTTACACCAATCTGAATTTGATGATGCTTTCCACATTTCGAGCGGGACATTTGTCTCTACTTTTACCTCTTTTTGGCCACCTTCTATCGAGAAATGGATAGGAGATAAATCGCGGTTGGCAATCTCCAACGTTTTCACTTCAAAATCGGTTTGATAGTCAGGTGCGCAAGAGGTAACAAGTACGAGGCAAAACAGCAATCCGACACCTAAATTTAATAATTTATTTTTCATATCATTTTTTCTATTAATAATGAAACGTTCTGTTACAAAAGATCCGCACGCGGATTATATTCCAATCGTAAGATTCCTTTTACTTCCTGATACGGTTGTGTCGAATTCAAGCGGTATTTATAATGCAAACGAAATTCTTTGTAATAAGTGCTTCTTCCGTCGGGAGTAGAAATGATATTAATAATGAATGTGTTATTATACATGTCTGATGGGGGAAGCTGCACCACGTCAATAGACCGATAAGGCTCAATGGCTACAAAACGCGCCAAAGGGTTCTCTGGTGTTTTTTCTCCAACAGTCACCTTGATACTCATGCGGTTGATGTTATCTAACGCGTTTTTGTAATCACCGAAGTTTTGATCGCCTGCAAGCATTCTAACAGAGTCTGTTCCGAGCGGGAAAACTTGATTAGAACTTGTTGGACGACGCGGTGTTCCCGGATTTTGAGAAAGCGTGGTGATGTAAGAAGACGTGTAGTTATAGAATGTGTTTGTTTTTGTTGTAGCAAACTCATTCTGTTTGAATATTCGCAGTAGCACTTCCTTCTTTTTAGAATTATAACCGTCCGTTTTGAGCGAATCAATCTTATAATTCAGAAAATAAATGGAGTCGGGTGAAAGCTTATCCAAGTTTTTTAAATAAATGGGAAATTTCACTTGAGATTGCCCGACGGGTATTTGCATTTGTAATTCGGGAAAAGAATAGCATTCCATGGGCAAAATATGTGCAAAGCGATGCGTTTCTATATCAAAGTTCGATTTATTGTAGGCATTAAACAAAGAATCGGTTTCTTTCAAAGCAACGTTGAAAGCTTTGTTTGACATTTGTGAACCACTCAAGCCGGCAACTATGTAGATGGTATCGCCACCATCTTGAAGTTTAGATACCTGACGGTCGTAAATCAAGTCTGAGTTACTGAGCAGGTTTACTTCATTTTTGTACTGCTCTTGCTCAAAATCATAGGAATCGCAAGCAGCAAATGCCAAGCCCAGGATGGCAGCAATAACGAGTTTTATACTATTTTTCATATTAAATCAGTTTATTAATGTTTTATTATCTGTCCCAGCCCGGATTTTGATCCATAGCGGGAACTTTTAGCAATTCATCGTGCGGGATGGGCAATAAAACCATAGAGGGTTTCGCTATGCGGTCGCGAACGTTTTGGGTATTGATGGTAATAATATCCCAAAAACCTTCGTTGTTACCCGCATTGGTGCGGTCTTTGTCCACATTAAGTCCGCGCCAGTTGGAGGTGTTGGCATCGTTATCCAAGTATAATCCCCAACGACGGGTATCAAAGTAGCGATAACCTTCATTGAACAATTCAATCTGACGCTCGTTCATAACCACTTTTTGAAACTCTTCTTTGCTTGCCAATTGCGCGTCAGTTGCCCCGGGTAGCCCGGCGCGATAACGAATTTGATTGAAATAGCGGGCTATTTCTTGTGCGTCGCGACTTACGGTTACCGTAGCTGGGGCTCCGGTTGCGTCTAACGTTTCAACTGTTACCGAGCCTTCCACGTTGTTCAACGCCTCTGCATATTCCAGCAATATTTCGGCATAGCGAATGATGGGGAATGGTTTAGGACGAGTAACAAAAGCCGATTTCACGTTGCCTTTGCCGTTGGCCCATGAATCGTCTGGATGGATGAATTTGGTGGGAACGTATCCGCTCACGCAATAGTCGTTGATATTGTTTCCCGCACCGGTAATACCTGAGTTGTCTTCTTTGGAGAACCAAAACTGTCTTTTGCTGTAGTTGCCATCCTGCGAGGCGGAGTTCATAGGCCAATAACTGCCGGGGAAGCCGATGGATGCGTAAAAGCGTGCGTCGCGGTTATCGTACATTTTAGGAACATTGCCCATTAAGGTATAAGCGCCCAGGTTTTTTCCGCTTCCCCCGATAGTTTGAGTAAGGTCGGAAATATAGGGATAGTCGGGCGAAGAATCGTGAATAGTACGTCCGTCGGCCATAAGAAAAGCATCTATTACGCGTTGTGGTACGGACATGCCACCCCAACCTCCAAAATAAACGGGGAAAGAATGACGCGTATAATTATATACGCTTTCCGATTCCGCAGCCCAGATGAATTCTCTGTTTGTTTGCAGGATACCTTCGCCGTTAAACATATATGAGAATGAATAGTATGGATCAATTCCGCCGGCTCCGTTGGGAAAAGTAGCAGTAGGTACGTTACTTGCCAGCGGATAAGGTTTGCGTGGGTCGGCTTCTACCACATGCAAGCTGTATAATTCCATGTCTATAACCGCTTTAGCGGCAGCGGCTGCAACCGCCCAGCGTTTCGGGTCTGCGGTTTGGCTCACGTAGAAAGCGCCGTCGCTTTTTCTTTTCCATGTGCTAAAACTTCTTCGTGCGGCATCGCCTCCGTTAAACAACGGGGAGGCGTGATATAGGCGTAATCGAGAGATGAGAGCCAACGCCGCACCTTTTGTGGGACGTTGATAGTAGGCAATGGATTGTTGAGCCGATGTAGGCAATACTTGCGCTGCCTTGGCAAATTCATCACAGATATAATCAACCGATTCGTCATAAGTGGAACGCTCTTTGTCGTAAGCGGCAGCAGGCTCTGAACTGAGAAGTACATCGTCTCCCAAAATCAGGCACGGGCCCCAGTTCAACAGCAAATGATAATAGGCGTATCCGCGCATAAAATGCACATATCCTTTGTAAAGTTGTTTGTCGCGGGTTGACATATCTCCTACATTATCCACCTCGGCAAGCATGTTGTTGCAACGTCGGATAACGCTGTACATATTGTACCAGATATTCATGGAGCCGGGTAAATTGCGTTCGTTAATTTCACCTACAGAAAATAGAATACCCGGAAATTCTCCCGTTCTCCAGCGAGCTGTCATTTCGTCGGAAGCCAATTGTCCGGGATTCCAGGGGCTGCCCCAGATTGCGCCCGGATCGGGGAAGTATTTAGGCGTGTTCCACAAATAGCCTTCGGCGTTTTTTTGGCTGTGGAATATGGAGTCTTGCCTGAATGTGTCCTCAAAATAGGTATCTACGTCGAGAAAGTTGCAAGAACTGAGCGTGATGCCCATGGCTACTCCAAAAAGCAATATGATTTTTGAAAATAATTTCATAAGATTTCTATATTTTAAAAGTTCAGGTATAATTGAAAAGTATATGACGTTGGAATGGGATAAGCCCCCCCGTTATAATGCGCTTGCTCGGGATCGAAAAATTTCACTTTATCGATAGTGAACACATTATTGGTTACAAATTCGAGGTCAACGGACGTTAGCCCCATTGCTTTAATCCAATTGTGATCTTTCATTTTGTAGCGCAAACTTACTTCTTGAAGACGGATGTATGAGCCGTCGCGCTTCCAAAACGTAGAAAGTTGTTCGTTGTTGGTGTTGCTTCCGTAGGATAATCGCGGAAACTCGGCATTGGGGTTTTCAGTGGCGGGATCGCCTGAGTACCATGCCGGTGTCCAACGATTTTGCGGGTTGTTTACCAGTTTAATTACGTTTCCGAGGTCTCCGTTATAGAAGGGTATCCAACCGGGAGCATTAAGTCCGAATTGATAAATATCGATACCCGAACGGTAATATTCTACTTTTGCCGCTCCCCTGAACAATATGGCCACGGTGAAATCTTTGTAGCGAAAATCGCCTCCCGCACCCAGCATCAGACGGGGCACTTGGTTGCCGTAAGAAAGAGGCACTCTGTCGTCTTCGTTGATACGTCCGTCGCCGTTTACGTCTCGGTATTTGATGTCTCCCGGACGGATGCGTCCAAACGCGCTTTGGTCGGGGCTGGTTTCAATTTCTTCTTTATCTTTGAACAGCCCTTCCGAAATGTACCCTCGAAGGATTCCATGTGGTTTTCCCGTAACGCTCAGGTAATCGTATGGCAGTTTGTTTTCTTCGTAATAATCAATCATGTTTTGAGCAAAAGTGTAATTGGCTCTCACGGTAAAACCCATATCCTTGTTTATGGTATGATTGTACTCTATGTTTCCATCGGATCCGTAGCTGTGCATTTTTCCCACGTTTGAAAAAGGACGGTTTACAAGCCCTAAATAATCGGGCAGTGTAACACGGGTCATAAATATGTTGTCTCGCTGGTCGCGAAAAACATCGGCCACAATTTTCAGTTTGTCGTCCATAAAATTCATATCAATACCCAAGTTGGCTTTTTTGGCTACCTCCCATTTTAGGTTGTCGGCTCCAATTGTTCGTTCGGTTATACCCAATAGGCCAGAGCCGCCCGGAGTCCAATATACGCCAGCCATATTATCGATCAGTGTCAGGTATGGGAATCGGGCGTCGGTAATTTGGTCGTTCCCTGCCAAACCATACGATCCACGAATTTTCAAGAAGCTTATCCAGGGTAAATTTTCCTGTACCCATTTATAACCGGTGGGCACCCAACCCACGGCCAACGAAGGGAAGAATCCGAAACGCTCGCCTTTTTTAAATTGCGAAGAACCGGTGTAGCCGAAGTTGGCATCGATGAAGTAGGTGTTGTCGAATCCATAAGAGAGGCGTCCCGATACGTTTTGACGGCGTGCCGGAATGGAATTGATACCTAAAAGGTCTAATCCCCAACGTCCGTCTTGCACATCTTCCATATAATAATATAGGAGCGCTCCCAAATCGTGTTTTCCGAAAGTGCGATTCCAGTCGGCTTTGCTTTCCCAATAGTACTTGCGCCAGTGGTTGCTACCTTTGAAATAAAATACGGTGGACTCACGAACGCGAAGCGACTTGATGAGGTTTCCCTGAGCATCGCGGCCGGTTGCCCGGTACATATTGGGATTCATAAGGCGACCTTCCGTTATAAATGTTTGCAACTCAGACAGCACTTGGGTAGAAAGAGTAAGCCCTTTAAAAATTCCTCCCACTTCTTGGGTAAGCTTGAGGGTGAGTTTGCTGTGGTTTTCATCGTTATTTCTGTAGCCCATGTAGTTGAGACGCGAGTAGGGTGACGATAAATCGGAAGTGCCGTAGGTGGGCAAAGTGCCATCGGAATAAGTTACGGGAAACATTACCGGTGTAAGCATGCGTACCGAAGCCCAGAGTGAGTTGGTATTTTCCATCCCGGGCAATGTGTGCATAATGATGCTGCCTTCTGTGCCAAAATAGAGTTTGGTTTTTGGCGTAAGGTTCATGTCAATGTTGGTGCGATACGTTATTTGGTTATAGTTTACCGGCTTCTTAAATTTCACGTCTGCTTGGTTGTATGCCGAGTTTTCGAATTTTGCACCAAGTGAAATAAAGTACCGGGCTACCTCCCCACCTCCTTGCGCACTCATGTAATAGCGGTGTTGCATCGAGGTTTTTTTCATAATTTCGTCCATCCAGTTCACATCGGGGTATAAGTCGGGATCGAGTCCCGATTTAATTACGTCCAAGTCCAGGCGGGTATAGAGATCGTTTTCGCCCGATAGCGCTCTTGCCTCATTGGCCAATTTGGCGTAATCATACGCGCCCAAATACTCCGGCAGGCGTTTGAGTTGGTTAATCTGTAGTGTACCGCGAGCCTGAATTTTCAGTTTGCCCGAGTGTCCTCTTTTGGTAGTTACAATAACCACGCCGTTGGCTCCGCGCACACCGTAAACGGCTGTTGCCGCCGCGTCTTTCAATATTTGGAACGATTGAACGTCGTCGGGATCCACATCCTGCAGGCGTCCTTCCAGGCCATCAATAAGTACCAGCGCGCCTGAGTTGGCGCCAAAAGTACCGATACCGCGGATCCAGAAACTGGAAATATTTTTTCCGGGTTCTCCGGAGATCATACTGGTCATAATACCGGCTACACGTCCTCCCAACATGTTGTTGAGTGATGTAGCGGGTGTTTTCAGTTCATCTACGTCCACGGAAGTAATAGCTCCTACAATGGATACTTTTTTCTGTGCAGTAAGTCCGGTAATTACCACTTCATCCAGCAACTGAGTGTCTTCCTTTAGATCGATTCTCACATCCGATTCGCTTTGTGTTACTACTTTTTCTACAATGGCCATTCCGATCATTTGAAAAACGATGGTTTCGTTGCGGGCAGCCCGTATGGTGAATCGCCCGTTGGCATCGGTGGTGGTTCCAACACCGGGAGCGTTTTTTATAAAAATGGATACTCCGGGCAGCGGATCGTTTAATACAGCGTCATAAACTGTTCCGGAAATTTCCAGGTTTCTCTCCTGTCCGAAAACAGTTACAACGCACAAACTCATCAAGGCAATGATGATAGTTGTTATTTTTCTCATATCAATCAGTAAATTTAGTTATTCAATGGATAGCTTGCGAATCACGTGATTTCTTGAGTCGGCTACATAAATAATCGACCCATCGGCATTTACGGCCACTCCTGTGGGGTTGGCAAACTTGGCAAACTCAGGGCCACCGTCTTGAAAGCCCCGATTACCGGGAAGGCCGATGGCCGTTTGCACGGTTGCTTGCTCTTTGGGCACGGTGGTGTCTATCACGCGTATGCAATGGTTGTTGTTATCGGCGATATATAATTTCCCGTCAGCGGTAAAAGCCATTTGCTTGGGTGCGAAAAACTTGGCATTTTCAAGTAATCCGTCTTCCCAGCCTCGGCCGTTCACAGGACCTTCGGTAAAAGCTTTTCCGGCATATTGTTCTCCGCGATAGGTGGCCTTGTCTTTGTCGGCCAATGCCGAAATATCCACGCGTCCAATCATGTTGTAGTCTTCCATGGCAAAGTAGAGCATATTAGGCTCCAGTGGCGAGAAGATACAATAAGTATTGCTGCCGTTGCCGCTTCCATGCGCGTTGGGAATATCGGGTACAACTTTGTCTAACAATACTTCTATATTTCGTGTGGTTGGGTTGAAGCGTATAAGCTGTCCTCTCCACATTATGGTATATACCATGTGGTCTATCTTGTTTACCACGAACGAGTATTTCCAGTTGCTCTCCAAAACGTTTTTACTACTCTCATCCAAAATGAGCGATCGGTGCCGGGGGGCATAGCTCAAGCTCTTCATCATTTGATAAAAATACAAACCGGCATCTTCGGGCACATATACAGCTTCGTTGCCAGATTCATCAGAAAAAGCGGGAGCATTGGAGTGATTGGCGCCGTATGCCATCACAATCACGGCTTGTGCTTTTTGATCGGCCATGATAAGGTTGGAGCTTACACCTTCATTTTTGTCGTTTCTTGCACCTTGTATGGAACCTTGCCCTTGCGCGCTCCACGAGCGTTCTACGATAAAGATGTTGTCTTCGTCGTCTAAGCAGATAGCAAACGGCATTGAAAGGGTGGTGTTCACAAAATCGCCGGCCACGGTGGGCACGTTGTTGTTGTCGGTTTCGGGTTTTCCCAGCACGGTGCTTACCGATGTTTGCGTTTTATAGAAAAAATTGTAGCCGCCTTTTCCCGATACCGTTTTTCCGTCTGATGTGGTACGTTCTACCATTATTTCCATCTTGCGTAAATAGGTAAGTTTGGGCACAAAGGCATAAATTTTGTTCCCGTTTGAACCTACCAATCCGGCAGGGTGTTTCACTCCGAGTGTATCCACAAAATATACTTTCATACCTGCCGTGTCGGATCCAAAGTTGTTTCCGTTGATGATGATTGGAGTGGCAATGCCACCCGAATCCGGATAAAAACTACTCACCTCAATGGGTTTAGCCGGATCAAACGGCTGAAAATTTGTTTTGCTGTTATTATCGTCTTTGCAGGAAAAGAATATTCCTGCGAAGATAAAGAGCAGCAAACTTGAAAAAAGGATTTTCTTCATATTGATTTGTTGTTTTAAAAAATGGTTATGTTTTAAGAAACTGTTAGACCATATTGAAAGTCTTTTCATTTTCTTGCCTTCTTTCACTTTCCTATAATAGCACTCACTAGGGCGCTCCACAGCCGGCCTGCCCTTTTTTGTTTACCCAGCGCAGCCAGTAATACACTGTTTTTCCACCGTCGGCTCCATCAAACTCCACAATGTAAGGCGATGCCGTGTCGGTGGCCAAATATTTCATTTCGGAAACCGATGTGGGCGTGGCGCCATCTATTTTTGTCCAAATTTCACAGCCGTGCACACCCGCGGGTTTGGCTTTTAGGGTTGGGGTGCTTTCGTCAGAAAACGAAATGCGGTGCTGAAAGCGCGCCGAAAAGTCCACCTGCGCCACCGGAGCCGTTGACGGGGGCGGTGTTACGGTGCGAACACGATCTTTGGGCCAAAGGCCCATACGCCCTTGTCGTCGGCCAACACCAGCGACATGGCGAACGAAAAGGTGTTCCCGCTACTCAAACTCACGGATATGTTGTTTGGCGTGTACATCGGGTTTACGTTTTCTATTGTTTTTTATGTATTTTTAAAATTGAAGTTTCAAAAAGAAACCGATTATAGGCAAAGCATTATCTAACAAAAGCATTACAATATTTTTCATCAATTGATTAAGTATATGTATATAAGTCAGTCTAAGTTTATTTAGTATTTGTATGTAAACAATACTGTTTCCTTTATTAAGGATTTTTATACACTTAATTATACGACAAAGATAAATAATATTATTATATGATAAAAATAATAGTCGTTTTTTAACTAAATAGATTTATTATTATTTTTATAAAAAGAACGCATTGCTTCCAATTGGAGAGCGAATTTCGAAAAAAATATCGATACTGGGTGCCCTTGAAATTAAATATTTTAAAATAGGGTATGAACACGGATGGGTATGAGATAAATTTATGTACATATACAGTTTGTTTTCTCAAAGCGTTTCTAAACATTTGTTAAAGAATCGACTGTCTTTTATGGCACAATTTTCTCTCGCAATGAGATTACTTTTCTGCGTTTTGATTTTTTTTAAATGTTTGCAATATATCATCGCCTAGCGCTTTGGCTTTGGCAATGGATTGCGGATTTGTCGCGTTGATATCGTATTCCGATATATCGGGAATGATTAACTCCGTTCCCGCGGAAACTACATTGGGATTTTTGATTTTACTTTTGTTTTTCAGATAGATATATACCCAAAACTCGCGGTTGCCGAACTTTTCTTCCGCCAAAATACGCAGCGTTTTTCCACCCGACAAAACAACCACTTCCGGTTCGTTACGTTCTAGCTCATGTTTTTCTATCGGAACAATTTCCTCCCGAATATATTCGATAACAGGCTGTTTTTCAGCGATTATTATCGGTTGTTTTCTCGGTTGGCGTTGCACGAAAAAAAAAAGACTTGCCAACGCAATGGCAACACCTCCTAAAATGGGAATTAAAATGGGTGGGATTTTGGCGCGTTTATCGGGTTTGGCTGCCACTGTTTTATCTGAACGAAACACTTCCCGATAAGAATCGGCTTCCAATACCGGTATTTCAGTTGAAGCAGCTTCTATTTCTTCAACAGTTATTTCAGGTTCTTTCACTTCATCTACTTCTATTATTTCTTCAACTTCCCCCACTTCTTCAATCTCCACTCCTTCAAAAACAACTTCCTCATCCAGCAAAACAGACTCGAAATGTGCGAAAGGCTTGTTTACCGCTTCTTTCAGAGAATCAGCAGGTCTGAAACTGATGCCATTTTCGTGAAGATAAAAGGCGCCCAAGTCGTCAATTTCAACCGATTTTTCGTTTTCAACCCATTCGGCAACAATAGAAAAAAGGGAAGTAACGAAAGATTCGTTGGAGGCATCAACGATAGCTGGCGATGTTGCGCTCTCGGAACCGGGTGAAAAAGCAACAACGAGCGTTGGTGGCACCAAATATCGTTCACCGGTTTGCTTGTTCACCGAAATGTGTTCCGGTTTCTTTTGAATTTCGAAAACGCCAAAATTCTGAACAGAAACACGTGTGCCTTCCGCCAGTTTTTCGGTTATCGCGTTCGCGATTTTCGATAAGGATTCCGCGACTTCCGATGAGTCTGTATTAAGGCGTTGTGCTATTTCAGAGATGAATTGTTGATGCGTCATACTGTCAAATATAAATTATTCTTATCCCTTAAGCCACTTTTTGAGAGCAAGGCTGTTGCTAAATTCTATTTTATGTCCCGAAAGGGGCCAACAACAATAGCCACAGGTGTAACCTGTGGTATCGGAAAGACAATAAAATACAACGCCATAGGCGTTGAACATCGTTTTGTTCAACCCACTTCGGGGTTGTAGATGTGCCCATATACCGATTCCCGTGCGTTTCACGCACGGCTATTTTAATTAAATCCCTTTGGGATTTGAGAACTCAACAGTCTTCTTCCTTGAAGAAGGTTGGGGACGCTTCTCCCAATAAATCAAACGGCAGAGCCGATGTGATTTTCACATCGTAAAACTCTCCGGTTTTCAGCGGAGTTTGTTTGTCGATAAGCACTTCGCCATCCACTTCGGGCGAATCGAATTCGGTGCGGCCAATGTAATAATCCGAATCTTCGCGATCGATAATTACTTTCAACGTTTTTCCAATCTTTGATTCGTTTATTTCCAAAGCGATAGTTTCTTGCGCGTCCATCAGAATATTCATTCTTTCCTGTTTTACATTGGCAGGAATATCGTCGGTGTAATTTTTGTCGCAATACGTGTCGTCTTCGTGCGAATAGGGAAATGCGCCCAAGCGTTCAAATCGGGTTTGTTTTACGAAATCAAGCAGTTCTTCAAAATCCTGTTCCGTTTCACCCGGATGCCCTACCATCATTGTGGTTCGCAAATGTATGCCGGGAACTTCTTCCCTAAATCGGGCAATCAAATCGATGGTTTGCTGCTTGGTGATGTTTCTTCTCATTTTCTGCAACATATTGTCGCTAATGTGTTGCAAAGCAATATCGAGATAGTTGCAAACGTTTTCGCGTTCGCGAATCACACGCAGCAAATCAATGGGAAAATGCGCCGGGTAGGCGTAATGCAGGCGAATCCAATCGGCGCCTTTTATATCGGCAACACGCTCAACCAGTTCGGGTAACTTCATTTGTTTGTATCGGTCAAGACCATAATACGTAAGGTCTTGCGCGATAAACTGAAACTCACGAACGCCCTGCGAAACCAACCGGCGAACTTCTTCCTCAATCTCCTCCATCGGGCGCGATTTGTGCTTGCCCGTCATTATAGGAATAGAACAATACGAACACGTGCGGTCGCATCCTTCGGATATTTTAACGTAGGCGTAATGCGGCGGCGTGGAAAGCGAACGGTCGAACTCCAGGTCTTTGTAATACGATTTACCCAAATCGGAAATCAATCCCTTCCAGTTAAATTTGCCGTAAAATTTATCTACTTCGGGAATTTCCGCCTGCAATTCGTTCATATAACGCTCCGTGAGGCAACCCATAACAAACAGTTTTTTCAGTTTGTTCGACTTTTTGGCTTCAGCAAACTCCAGAATCATATTGATGGATTCTTCTTTGGCATCGCCGATAAATCCGCAGGTATTGATCACCGCAATTTCGCCTTTGGGATCTGCCGGATCGTGCTCCACGGTGTAACCGTTGGCAACCAATTGGCGCATCAATAGTTCTGAATCTACCAGATTTTTGGAGCAACCGAGCGTTATAACGTCTATTCTGTTTTTCATAAACCCCTAACCCCTAAAGGGGAATTTAAGGAAAGAATCCTTTATAATAATTTCCATTTTGATTTTCTTGTTATTGAATGCTAACGCGTCAGGCCGGCTTCAAGCAGCCGGACGCAAACCCGTAACCCGTAACTCGTAACTCGTAACCCGTATCATTCCCCAAACAACGAATCCACGAATTCTTTTCTGCGGAAAACCTGCAGGTCTTCCATTCTTTCGCCCAACCCGATGTATTTCACGGGAATCTTAAACTGGTCGGAAATACCGATAACCACGCCGCCTTTGGCTGTTCCGTCTAACTTGGTTATTGCCAGAGCGGTAACTTCGGTAGCAGCAGTGAAGTGCTTGGCTTGCTCAAAGGCGTTTTGTCCGGTGGAACCGTCGAGAACCAAAAGAACTTCGTTCGGAGTATCGGGGATGACTTTGCTCATCACATTTTTGATTTTGGTGAGCTCGTTCATCAGGTTTATCTTGTTGTGCAGGCGGCCGGCAGTATCGATAATGACCACATCGGCATTGTTGGCCTTGGCCGAATTCAACGTATCGAAAGCCACCGATGCCGGATCGGCGCCCATTTTTTGTTTTACTACGGGAACTCCTACGCGTTTGCCCCAAATATCGAGCTGCTCCACAGCCGCTGCGCGGAAAGTATCGGCCGCGCCGAGATACACCGATAATCCGTTTTGCTTGAACTGGTGCGCCAGCTTTCCGATGGTAGTGGTTTTTCCTACTCCGTTCACGCCAACCACCATTATTACGTATGGTTTTTTATCTTCGGGAACGGAAAATTCTTCAACGTCGTCCGATTTATTTTCGGTGAGCAGTTCGGCAATTTCTTCGCGGAGAATTCTCGTGAGTTCGTCCGTTCCCACGTATTTGTCGCGCGCGACGCGCTCTTCAATGCGGTCGATTATTTTTAGCGTGGTGTCAACGCCCACGTCAGATGTTACGAGTATTTCTTCCAGTTCATCGAGCACAGCGTCGTCCACTCTCGATTTTCCGGCAACGGCACGGGTGAGTTTGGAGAAAATATTTTCCTTAGTTTTCTCCAGTCCCTGGTCTAACGTTTCTTTCTTTTTCTTCGAAAATATATCGAATAATCCCATGAATAGTAATTATTTAAACGATTATTTGGCTTTTGGCTATTGGCTGTTAGCTGTTGGCAGGTATGCGAAGTTATTCACTGTTGAAACCATAACTAAAAAAAATGAATACAATACATCACTTATCCAAAGCAAGTTTTATCAGTTCTACGCAGAGCTAATAGCCAACAGCTAACAGCTAACCGCCAGTTTTCCCCCGCAAATCTACTAAATACTAAATAAAAAACTTCCCCACAAGTTCTTGCAGGGAAGCTTTTATATATTTTTAACCGATTTATTTTTTAAAAAAATCTTGTACCTGATCGTTCAGAACCATTTCTTCTCTGAAAGAATAAGCTCCTGTTTTTTCAGATTTCACCATTTTAATCACTTTCGTGTGGCTGCGTCCGGTTGTTGAAGTTTTATCGCGAAACCCCGCTACTGCTTTCTTTGCCATAATTTAATCCTTTCTCTATTTAATTTCTTTATGAACGGTCATTTTCTTCAAGATGGGATTGTATTTTTTAATCTCCAGTCTCTCAGTCGTATTTTTTCTATTCTTCGTAGTTATGTATCTCGAAGTTCCGGGCATTCCGCTTTCTTTGTGTTCGGTGCATTCTAAAATCACCTGAACTCGGTTTCCTTTTGCTTTTTTCGACATTGTTCTTCTCTCCTAAATAATTAAGCGTTTAAATACCCTTTTTCTGCAGCTTGTTTCAAAGCGGCGTCCAATCCTATTTTATTTACGGTGCGTAAGCCCGAAGCGGAAATTTTTAAGCTAATCCAGCAACTTTCTTCCACCCAGTAAAATTTCTTCGTGAACAAATTCACGTTGAATTTACGTTTCGTTTTTCTGTTGGAGTGAGAAACGTTGTTTCCAACCATCGCTCTCTTTCCGGTTATTTGACAAATCTTAGACATTGCTATATTGTATTTTATTGATTTCTATGAATGTTCAGCTATATTCCGACAAATCAGGGCGCAAAATTAACCATAAAAAATGTATCTACCAAAATATTTGGCAAATAAATTTTCGTAAAAATCAGGATTGGCTATTATTTACCGAGGCTGAAAATTTTACTCAAATCGTTATACAACTCGTTAAAATAAAACAAGGTACTTTTCTGAGTGTTAGTTCTAAACTCTTTGTCGAGTCCCGATACGGCAGAAATTGCTGTGCTGGTAATCGTTTCTTCCGCAGTAAATGTCTTGGGAAAGAAATTTGCGTTGCCCGATTGAGCGTTCTGATAATTAATATCCCGGATGACAAGCATACAGCCGGCATTGGTAATGGTAGCATCAAAACGATAATTCATCACCACTTTTTCGCGCACGCCATTGCTGTTTTGGGGCAACAACAACTCAATTTTTGAACTCACGGTTATACTTTTTGCTTTATCATCGAAGCGAATGCCCGACAGCAACGGATTTCCGGCATAATTATCCTTGCCCCACTTATATAATAAAGCGTATCGCTGATCGAGGGAAAGCTCCTGTTCTATATGGATGAATTGCTGAAACACAACTTTGCCGTTCACCACCGGAACCGACGTGAATGCAGATTGGGCTTTGGCTTGAATCAGTACTGAAGCAAGTATTAATACGGTAAAAATAATCTTCTTCATAACTTTAGTTTTAGTTTTTGCATAGAATTTTTCAATTCCACGCAATCTATAAGACTGCAAACTTACAGAAAAGATTAATCGGCACAGCCACTTTGTAGAAAAATTCTTCGATTTATTTTATTTATACCTTAAAAACCATTACTTTTGCAACTCAAATTTTGATAACAATATTTTTTTGAACAAAAATGTCTAAGAAAGATCAGGAAAGCAAAGCCGAAAAAGGTTTTGAGAATATTGAGGAAGTATTAACCTCGTCGGAACGTTTTATAGAAAAAAACCAAAAAACCATTTTAATAGCTCTGGCAGCAGTTATTGTGGTTGTCGGCGGAATCATTGCTTACAATTATTTGTATAAAAACCCAAAAAACGAAAAAGCGCAGGCAGCTATTTATAAAGGTGAACGGTTTTTCCAGAATCAGGAAGATTCCATCGCACTTTTCGGAAATGGAAACGATTACATCGGTTTCGAAAGAATAATTAAAGAGTTTGGCGGAACCAAAACAGCCGATTTGGCTCGTGCTTATGCCGGAATCAGCCACAGCCGCCTGGGAAACAACGAAAAAGCGTTGGAATACCTCAATAAATTCCGCGGCGGCGATTTGCTGATCACTCCCGCCGTTGAAGGCGCCATTGGCGATGTGTATATGAATATGGGAAATACCGATAAAGCGGTTTCGCATTTTCAAAACGCAGCCAAAAAAGCCAACGACGAAATGCTAAGCCCCATTTACTACAACAAAGCCGGATTGGCATATTTATCGGCTAAAAATTTCGGCAAAGCCATCGAAACTTTCCAGATGCTAAAAGACAAGTATATAAATTCGCCGCAAGGTCAGGAAGCCGATAAATATCTTGAAGCTGCCAAACTTCAACAAGCAGGAAACTAATTGATTATGGCTACTGAATTACAAAACTTATCGTCTTACGATTCAAATTCCACACCACGAGGCGAAGGGAAAAGAATAGGCATCGTTGTTTCGGAATGGAATAAGCCCGTTACGGGAGCCTTGCTGGAAGGTGCGCTGCAAACACTTGTTAAATTCGGCGTTGACCAACACGATATTGCGGTTGAATTTGTTCCCGGAAGTTTTGAACTTACTTATGGGGCAAAAAAGCTGATCGAAAAAGGCAACGTTGACTGCGTAATCGTTATCGGATGCGTTATTCAGGGCGAAACCCCGCATTTTACGTTTGTTTGCGACAGCGTTACACAAGGCGTTACCGATTTGAATTTGAAGCACGATATTCCGGTTATTTTCGGGTTACTCACCACCAACACGCTGGAGCAGGCAAAAGCCCGTTCGGGCGGCAGACACGGAAACAAAGGCGACGAAGCTGCCATTACAGCGTTAAAAATGATCGTGCTCAACGAAAAATACAGATAATTTCATTATCTTTGCGCAGAATTAATGCATAATGCACAGTGTATAATTCAAAATTATGCATTCTTAATTATACATTTTGAATTAATTAAAGGTAAAGGGGCAGTTACCAAAGTGGCCAACTGGGGCTGACTGTAACTCAGCTGTCATTCGACTTCGGTGGTTCGAATCCATCACTGCCCACCAACCGATTGCCGATTTCGGATTTACAATTTTAAATCGTAACTCGTAAATCTAAAATCGTAAATAAATTTGCGGAAGTAGCTCAGTCGATAGAGCATTAGCCTTCCAAGCTGAGGGTCGCGGGTTTGAGCCCCGTCTTCCGCTCCAAAAGAAGTAATTATCAGATAGTTACTTCTTTTTTTATTGAATAATCCCCAAGTCTTTTGCTTTTTGTAGCAGATTCACGGTTTTGCTTACGTTGAATTTTTGCAGTAGATTTCTTCGATGTGTATCCACGGTGAGCGGGCTGACAAACATTTTTTCGGCAATTTCAACGGAACTAAGTCCTTGCGACAGATAGTGCAGTACTTCTTTTTCGCGCCGTGTAACCGGCGGTATTTCTCCCGATAAATTATTTTTTAACAACACGAGGCTGTTTTGTGCATGTTGCCCCAAATACACGCCACCATCGTAAATGTGCAAAATGGCTTTTTCGATCTCTTCCATCGGAGCGCTTTTGAGCAAATAGCCCGACGCACCTTGATTTAACATCCGAAGGATAATGTTTCTGTCGTCCAAATTACTCAATCCCAGTATTTTCAGTTCGGGATAGGCCTGTTTTATTTCGGCGCACAGGTCAATTCCGTTGCCGTCGGGCAATTGGATATCCAGCAACAAAACATCGGCATCGGTAACGGAAAGCACATCGCGAAGCTCCTTTGCCGAAGCAGCCGATGCAACAATTTGTATCTGCCGGTTCAAATCGATGTAACTTTTCAGTCCTTGTGTGATGAGCGGATGGTCGTCGCAAATTACGGTTCGTATCATAGTTTTATAAGCGGCATTCGATGTATATATGAGTTCCCTCGCCCGGCCGGGAATCTATTTTCAGGGTTCCGTTGATGGACTTCACGCGCGATTCGAGATTATTCAGCCCCATGTTCCGGGGCGTTGTATCGGGATTGAATCCCTTGCCGTTATCCTCAATTTCGATAAGCAGGAGTTTATTCTCGAAAGTGCTTTGCAACGATATTTCCGAAGCGTCGGCGTGCCGTACGGCATTGGTTATCAGTTCCTGAATGATCCTGTATATGGATAACTGCAACTTTTTGTCGTCGATCTCCGATAATCCGCTGGCGTAGAACACTATGTTTGTTTCAGCAGACTGCATCGATTGGCAAAAATGGCGTATCGCATCTTCGAGGCCTTGCTTTTTCAACGTGGAAGGCTCTAAGTTATGTGCCGTTTGCCTTAATTCGGTAATCACGGTCTGCAACTGGGTTACAACATCGGGAAGTTCATCCGGGCGACTGTCGCGCGCGATACGCTCAACATTCATTTTCAATCCGGTAACGCGACCTACCAGACCATCGTGCAGGTCTCTCGCCAATCGTTTTCGCTCCTGCTCCTCGCCATCCATCAATGCTTTCGACACCTCAATCTCGCGCTGTTGTTTGAGCAGAAGCAGGTCTTTTTCGGCTCGCTTTTTTCGTACGTTCCAGGCATACCAAATCCACATTGACAACAAAAACACCAAAAGCGCTCCACCCCAAAAAAGCGTTTGCTGAAAGCGATTTTTACTTTCAAGGATCGAAATCTCCTTTTCTTTTTCGGCTGTGCGGTAACGCGTTTCCAAATCGGCTACCTGCTCTTTGTAGTTTTGCGCGTTTATGCTGTCGCTCAACTCTTTGTGTTCTTTCATCAGGTCATAGGCATTCCGGTAGTTGCCCAACTGAAACTCTGCTTCCGAAAGCTCGTTCATCAGTGCCAGACGGCTTTTGCCGGTGATGCCGTTGGCGGTATTTTGCAACAGTTCTTCCAGCTCTTTTTTGCTTTCGCTCCACCTGCCCGACATTTTATAGATCAATGCTTTCTCGTATTTGAGGGAAACAAAATCCCAATGAAAATTATGTTCTTGCGCAACGCGCATTCCGGTTTCGATACTTGCAAGCGCATTTTGATAATCGCCTTTTGCGTTCAGAAATTTTGCTTTGTTTTTATAGAAAACGGCCGCCAGGTTGCTTCCGTGAAAGCGCTGGATCATCTTTTCGGCTTTATCAAGAGTGTGTTGCGCGTTATCGGCGTCATTTTCATAGAAATAAACATCAAACATATTCAGGTAAGCCCACAGCAGATTTTCGGTTTCATCTTCGGGAGTTTTCGCGAGCGATACGGCTTTCATGTAATATTCCATGGCTTTATCCAGCTCTTTGTGGTTATAAAAAATGATTCCCACGTTGGTGAAATAGCTCATCAGCAAATTATTGTCTCCCGATTTTTCGGCAAAAGGAATGCAATGCGTGAGCGTGATGTCGAGAAACGCTTTGTCGTTATCGGCCTGTTGTTCCAATGCGCCGTAATTGTGCCAAAGTTTTGCCCGGTAATGGTATGCTTGTGGAGTGTCGTGAGTTTTCAGGTATTCTTCGGCTTCCATATACAGTTGCTGGCTTTTGGCATTGTCGTGTCCGAAATAAACGCCGGCTTCGTAAAAATAATAGATACCTTTCAAAAAAGAATTTTCGGCCGTTAGCGGAAGTGCTTCGCGAAGCATGTCGAAGGCTCGGGCGGTATCGCGATATGACCAGTAATCGGACAGTTTAGTAAGTGCATAGAATTTTTCTTCGTTTGTTTTGGATTTATGCAATCTGTCGGTCAACTCATTAATTTCTTGCGCGCTAACCGATAACACAAAAACAAACATCCACCATGCTGCGATATGTATTTTGTTCCATAACATATCGGCAAAGTTAGTAAAAAACGATGTGTTAGCTTGTCATTTTTCACAGAAATGTACCGGAAAACAAGTAGAGAAAATTACTCAATTTTGAGTATTGACTCCGATAATCACCGAATGTAACTTTGCATTGAATCTTCAAAATAAGATTTGACAAGAATGTTGCGGTTTCCGAAAAGCCTTACGAGTAGGAATCATTTTTAATTACAGCTTTTTTTATGAAAAAATTATTTATTACATTTTTTGCGGTATGCACACTTGCAATAACCGCTTCTGCACAGGATTACAACACCGGATTCGGATTGTTTGTGGATTTTGGCGAGGGAGAAACATTTGTGGGCCCACACATAAAACATTTTTTTACCGATAATATTGCCGGGCAAGGCCTGGTACTGTTTGCCAAAGGAGTTACGGTGGTGGGAGTAGAAGGTTCCTATAACGGCGAAATTCCAAACGCTAAAGGGTTGAAATGGAACATCGGAATAGGCCCGCAGGCATTGATCGGGAAATCGAGAACTTTGTTTGGGCTTCGTCCGTCTGCCGGTTTGGAGTTTACGGTTCCCTCAACGCCCATAAACATAGGTTTTGACTGGCGCCCGAGTCTGATCTTCATTGATGGTTCCGATTTTACGCCGGGACGGTTCGGCATTGCGCTCAGGTATGTTTTGTAACACGCTTGCCGACGTGAAGGCTGCATTTTTTTACAATTTAAAAATCATCCGATGAAAAAGTTATTTCTATATACGTTTGTCGTTTTAATGGCCGTATTTTTTAACACCTGCGGCAAAGACGACAGTTTTTTCGGCAACGAAGACAAAGCGATTAAAAACCTGCCCGGAACCCTCTATTGGTCTTTTGCAGGAGATGCCAAATATTACAATTTTGCATCGGGTAAATATGTCAAGGGAATGATAACACTCGGAGGTTTTCTATTCGATGATTTTGATATCACCTGGGACAACAACAAAACACTGCTAACGCTGGATGTTAAAGGAACCTATAACTTTGATGAACGCCGTTTTGTGTTGCGCAAAAAAACCGATCGTATTTTTAAAAGTGACGCAGATGACGGCAATAATTTGTACGATTTCGCTTACGAATGGGGCAAGATCGGCATTACATCGGCTCACATTTCGCCCGACGAAAAATATTTGGCTTTGGAAGCACAACATTTTGCTGATATGCCGATTACTATCCTAAATGCCAAAACGGGAGAACTGATAAGCAACTGGATGGTATCGGGTGTTAGCTTTCTGAACTACGGCGCACCGGTTTGGACGGCAGATAACACGCTCTATTTCCGTATTGGTTCCAATATTTATAAAAGCAGTCCGGCCAATGGCTACAAATCCGCTCCGAGAGTGTTAGCACTTGGCGACGAAGGCGGAAGCTATGTAACCGTGAATCCGCAGGGAACAAAATTTGTTTTTCGCAGAAACAAACACCTCTGGATGTGCAACATAGATGGCAGTGAGTTGCAACAAATCACCACGAGCGAAACAATGGACTTCATTAGCTACGACGGTGAAAACCGCCCCACTTTTTCGCCCGACGGAAAATACATCGCCTTCACCGGCTCTACAAGAAGAGGGGCGGCGTGGAGCGATCACGATTATCCCGACGGTTCGTGGGTTGCAGGAACAGGCGGAAGCTACGGCTACATCATAATTATTCCCGCCGATGGGAAACTGTATGATCTTAACGATAAAAAAAGCGGCGCCATTTGGCCACAAGAACCGGATTCGAGCTATGGAATAGCTTGCAGCGGTAATCTTATTTGGCGGTAATCACACAAAAGAAAAAAATGAAAACAATAAAAATATTCTCTTTCCTCTTTTTGGCGTTGATGCTGGTAAACTGCAGCAAAGATAACGACTTGCCCGATACGGCAAACGGCAGTTTCGACGTAACGTTCCAAGCGGATTTACAAAACACCATCTACACATCGGCAATTTTCGGATTGGCCGAAGTGGAAAAGCTTACCGACCAGGCCATCGATTTTTTCTACGTCCACTATAACTCGAAAAGTGGCGGCGAAATCAGGCTTACCATCGAAGAAAGCATCGTTAATTCGCAAACCATCATCACGCAAAACGTACAACCGGGAGAAAACATTTTTTCTCCGAAACTGAAGTGGAAATACGAAGACCTCAAGAAAATGTCTCAACCGGGTTATGCCGATATTACTTTTGTCTGCTCAGACATGAGCGGAAAAGAAATCGGCCGTAAAAACCTGAAGGTGAGCTATCGGGCTATTAACGAGTGCGTGCTTGCCGCCGAACTGGACAAAACGTCTTATCCACTGTTTTTCCTGATGGGCTCTTACATCAACGAAGACAGCCCCGTGGTGGATGCCATTATGAAAGAAGTGCTCACAATGACCAATTTAAGCGGATTTATCGGTTATCAGGGCGGTACTCCCGAGAGCGTTATCCGGCAGGTTGCCGCCATATTTCTCACCTTGCGTGCAAAAGGCGTGAAATACAGCAGCATTACCGCAACCAGTAACAATAATCCCAAAGTGGTGAGTCAATATATCCGTTTTGCCGATGAAATAATGAACAACACGCAAGCCAATTGTGCCGACGGAACGGTCTTCTTTTGCAGCATCCTGAAAAAGATCGGTATTCATACCGTGATGGTTTTTCAGCCCGGACACGTTTATCTGGGATATTATGCCGATGAAGCCAAAACACAATTATATCTGCTGGAAACCACCATGGTAGGCTCAAACGCCACTTTTGAGGACGCCACTTCAGTGAATGTGAAAACCTTTAACAACAATATCACTAAATATACCGATGATAACTATTTCGATATGTATTTTGTGATCGATGTTGACGCCATCCGCAAAGTGATAAAACCGATAGGACGGTAATTAAAATCATCCGATAACCGATTGTGGATGCCTGAAAAAGACTTATCTTTGCATCCACAAATTGGTTCACCAGGAAGCAATCTCACGCGGGTTGCTTCTTTTTTTGCAAAAAACAGATTGGAGGAAAAAGCTAAAGATACAACCAGCATACGCGATTTCACACAAGGCGGCATTTTCCGGCAACTCATCAGGTTGGCGATGCCGCTGATGGCTGTCAGTTTTATTCAGATGACCTACAATATGGTGGATATCATCTGGATCGGACGGTTGGGCAGTAAATCGGTGGCGGCGGTGGGAACTGTGGGAATGCTGATGTGGATGATGAACTCTTTCGCGTTGCTCTCCAAAGTGAGCGCCGAAGTTTCCATCGGGCAATCCATCGGCGCCAGAAGGTTGGACAAAGCTATGCTTTATGCTTCGCATACCACCACGCTCGCCATTATGCTGGGGTTGTTTTTTGCTGTTTTCTTTTTTCTTTTTCCACAACTGACCATTTCCTTTTTCCGGCTGGAAGCCGATATCACGCAGGAAGCCGTCAATTACCTGAGAATTATCTCTTTAGGCGTTCCTTTTATGTTTCTGATCCTGAATTTTTCGGGAATTTATATCGGAACGGGAAGAAGCGATATTCCTTTCTATTTCAATGCAGTAGGATTGGTTTTAAACATTGTGCTCGATCCGCTTTTTATTTTCGGGTTCGGGTTTATACCGAAAATGGGATCGCAAGGCGCCGCGGTGGCCACTACACTTTCGCAATTCGTAGTCCTTATTTTGTTTATCCGACATCTGCGTAAAAAAAACGGCGTTTTGGCGCAGTTTCCGTTTTGGATAAAACTTCGCAAAAGCTATACAATCAACATACTGAAACTCGGCATTCCGGTAGCTGCCATGAATGTTTATTTTTCCATAATTAACATGAATCTCACCCGAATCGCGTCCATCCACGGCGGACATTTGGGCGTTACCAGCCAAACCACAGGCGGACAAATAGAAGGGATTACGTGGAATACATCCACCGGATTTGCTACGGCGTTGGGAAGTTTTGTGGCGCAAAATTTTGCCGCAGGCAAGATGGACAGAGCGCGACACGCTTACCGATACACGCTGATGGCCATGATGACGCTGGGAATTTTGGTAACGGCAGCGTTTATGCTGTTCGGCAGTGAGATTTTCTCGGTTTTCATTCCCGAAAGAGCTGCCTATCTTGCCGGCGGCGATTATTTGTTTATCATCGGTATATCACAGGTGTTTATGATGCTGGAACTCACCACGCAAGGGATGTTCAACGGAGTGGGCAAAACCACGCCTCCGGCTATCGTGAGCATCGTTTTTAACACCGTGCGCATACCGCTTGCCATGATTTTGGCCGCAACAATGGGTGTCAACGGCGTTTGGTGGGCAATTTCGATCACATCCATTATTAAAGGAATTTTCTCCGCTACATGGTATTATTTTTTGCAACGAAAATTAGAGAGAAAAGAGAAATATACAAAATGAGTTTATTGGCGGGATTTTTATATATTTGTGAAAAATTGAGATAGCGGATAATTCGAAAAACGCCATAATATGAAGACAAAAACTATCCACATAACGAGTTTGGTAAGAAAATACGTCAACGAACTTGACCCAAAAGCTGACGTTATCCTGTATGGTTCGCGAGCACGCGGAGATGAAAAACCGTATTCGGACTGGGATATACTCATTTTAACCGATTATGCCGCAAATTTAATGATAGAGAGAAAATTCAGAAACAAACTGTATGATTTGGAACTCGAAACCGGTGAAGTTTTTTCTGTTTTTGTCTATTCGAAAAGCGACTGGCTAACGAAACAAAAAGTAACGCCTTTCTATCAAAATGTTTCACAAGAAGGAGTACAGATATGACTAATGAAGAGAGAGATGAATATGTGAGATACCGTATTGAAAGCGCGCGAAACACATTGGAAGCGGCTAAAGTATTAGCCAATAACCAATTTTGGAACTCTGCGGTAAACAGACTGTATTATGCTCTTTTCTATGCAGTTAATGCTTTACTTGTTTTTAACGGAATTAAAATTAAATCACACTCATCAACTAAAAGTCAGTTTTCACTGTTTTTTGTAAAAACAGGAAAATTCGATAAAAAATATGGCCGCTTATTATCAGAATTGTTCGACTGGCGACAAAAAGGCGATTATGAAAATATTTTTGATTACGATGACGAATCCGTAACACCTTTATTTAAACCAGTAGCAGAAATGATTGATTTAATTGAAAAAGAAATAAATAACACTCCTTAAAATATGCGACACCTGCAATTATCGGTTTCTGTTTTATTGATCCTTTTCAATAGTTTAGCTTTCACCATAAAAGCACAATCCAACAAGCCCAACAACCTCACTCTCTGGCACAACCAGCCCGCCGCCAACTGGAACGAAGCATTACCAATCGGCAACGGTAGATTGGGTGCAATGGTTTTTGGAAATTCTGATACCGAACTCATTCAATTGAATGAAGAAAGCATTTGGGCAGGCAGTCAAATCAACAACAATAACCCTGAAGCGTTAAAAAATCTTCCGCCATTTCGCGACGCCATTTTCAACAATCGATTCGATGAAGCTTCGGATATTGCCGCCAAGTATTTTCTGGGAACTCCGCCCCGCATCCGGTCGTATCAGCCGTTGGGCGACCTCGTCATACGATACGGTTGGAGCGCACCTGCAACCGATTATAAAAGAGAGTTGGATCTCAACACCGCAGTGGCAACTACTCAATTCAGTTTCGGCAAAAAAAAGTATCGCCAAAAAGTGTGGGCATCTGCTCCGAATGACGTTTTGGTAGTTGAAATTCAATCGGAAAACGGTGGATTAATCGATACCGAAATTTTATTGAAACGAGAAAAAGATGCAAAAATCACCTATCAAAAGAATGGTGTTATCCTTTTGGACGGACAAATTATCGATAAAGAAGATTCATTACGCGGCCCGGGCGGATCACACATGAAATTCGCTGCCGAAGCGAGGATACGGCTCAACGGCGGAAAAATGACAACAACAGACTCAAGCCTTGTGGTAAAAAACGCCAAAAGTATTTCCATTTTGCTGACCGGAGCCACCGATTACAACATAAATCAACTCAATTTCGACCGGACAATTGATCCCGCATCCAAATGCAAAACCATTCTTGATAATGTTTCCAAAAAATCGGTATCGTCTCTCTATAAAACGCATGTAAAAGAGTATCAATCTGCCTTTCACCGGGTGAAATTGTCATTAGGCAATGATAACCTAACTCATTTGCCCACAGATAAAAGGCTGGAAAATGTAAAAAATGGCCAACCCGATAACGGATTAATCGCCTTGTATTTTCAATATGGCCGGTATTTGCTGCTGGGTTCTTCCCGAAAACCCGGCGTACTGCCTGCCAACTTGCAAGGCATCTGGAATAAGGAGTTTAACGCTCCGTGGAATTCCGATTTTCACACCAACATCAACCTGCAAATGAATTACTGGCTGGCCGAAAACTGCAATCTACCGGAAACGGCCGAAATTCTCGCCGGTTTTATGACCCAACTGATGAAGCCCGGAAGTGCGACAGCGCGTGAAATGTACGGAACATCGGGCTGGACGTTGCATCACTTAACCGACGTATTCGGAAGAACGGGTGTGGCGGACGGGCCTTGGGGAATTACGCCCATGAACGGTCCGTGGATGGTGTTTCCCGTTTATGAGCACTTTTTGTTTACACGCGATACGGATTTCCTGCGAAATACAGCTTATCCTTTGTTGAAAGGATCAACGGAGTTTTTGTTGGGATTTCTTGTAAAATCGCCCGACGGATATTTGGTTACCAACCCTTCTCACTCGCCCGAAAATCAATACAAAGATCCGGTTACCAAAAAGAACCAGACGCTAACCTACGCTGCCGCCATCGATATTCAAATCGCTAACGCGCTTTTCGATTATTTTATCGAAGCTGCCACACTGTTGAACACCGATAATCAACTGGTGGAACAAGTGAAAGCCGCACAAAAAGCGTTGCCGCCCATCCAAATCAGCAGCAATGGCCTGATTCAGGAGTGGATAAGCGATTTCGAAGAGGTTGAACCCGGACATCGACACATATCGCACCTGTTGGGATTGTATCCGTTGGCACAATTCACACCCGATAAGCCCGAACTTTTTAAAGCTGCAAGAGCCTCGTTGGAAAGGCGATTATCTTTTGGCGGCGGACACACGGGATGGAGCCGCGCCTGGATCATCAATTTCTACGCCCGTTTGCTCAACGGCGATAAAGCGTACGAGCACATTAACGAATTGTTGAAAAAATCCACATACAATAATTTATTCGATTCACACCCGCCTTTTCAAATCGACGGCAACTTTGGAGGAGCGGCAGGCGTGGCCGAAATGCTAGTTCAATCGCACGGAAAATCCATTCAACTGCTGCCGGCATTGCCTTCGGCCTGGACGAAGGGCGAAGTGAAAGGATTGGTTGCCCGGGGTGGTTTCGAAATTTCAATGAAATGGGACAATAACCGATTGATTTCGGGAACTATTTTCTCGAAAAAAGGAGGCGAAGCACAGGTAAGTTACGCAGGAAAAACGATTGCAGTTAAATTGAAACCGGGAGAGAAAAGGAAAATAAATTTTTAAAAGACTATAAACTCTAAACGAAAGCAACATATGAAATCCTACTTTAAAATAGCACTATTTATCTTGGCTTCCACACTTGTTATGTCATCTTGCGGGTCGCTAAGGCTTGGCAAAAACAAAGAACAAAAAGTCCTTATCCAAACCACCGAAGGTGATATTACGCTGAAATTGTACAATGAAACACCGCTGCACCGCGATAATTTCATCAAACTGGTGAAAGCGAAAACCTATAACGGTGTGCTTTTCCATCGCGTTATCCAGGAATTTATGATCCAGGGCGGCGACCCCAACTCCAAAACGGCTGCGCCGGACGCGATGCTGGGCGACGGTGATGTAGGCTACACCCTTCCGGCGGAAATCCGCACTCCGAAAATATACCACAAACGCGGCGCATTGGCGGCGGCACGGCAAGGCGACAACGTGAATCCCGAAAAGGCGTCGTCGGGATGTCAGTTTTATATCGTTGTGGGCAAAAAGTTTACCGATGAACAGTTAGACAAACTGCAGGAAAGCCAAATCGCCCGATACGGCCACGCCAGCGATTCCACTTATAAATTCAGTCCGCAGGCGCGGCAGGATTACAAAACCATCGGTGGAACGCCGCATCTCGACGGCAATTACACCGTTTACGGCGAAGTGCTGAAAGGAATGGATGTGGTGGAACGGATATCGAAAGTGGAGACAAATCGAGCCGACCGTCCCGCAAAAGACATCAGAATAAAGAAAATGAAACTGGTACGTTAAAAAAACACTTTTTCCTTGTTTTAGTTAGCCATCCTAACTATATTTGCAATTGGCAATAGTGCCAAACTATCGAATAAAAACGTAAAAGCCATGCAAGTAGCAGTTTGGGACACCTATGTAACAAGAAAAGACGGAAAAGTGATGCACTTCGACATCATTGTACCGGACGATTTGGAAGACGAAAACAAAATTTACAATTTCGGAAAAGAATACCTCAAAACTAAAGGCCAGGAAGGCCGGCCGCTCACATCGGAAGAAAGCAAATATTGCCATACCGAAAAAATAAGAGAGCAGTGGGAAGCCGATATCCGGGAAAAAGGATATTATATTTACGAGATGGAAAATTGCGATTAATATTTTCATCTAAAGTAGCTTAGCTATGAAATATCCTTTATCCATCGTTGCAGCTTTTATTTGGATAGGATTTGTGTGTGCAATCAGTTTCATGGAATCCTGGTTAAAATTCCGGGCAGCAGGTGTAACAACATCCATCGGTTTAAACATTGGGAAAATCATTTTCGGAACATTAAATAAAATGGAATGGGTGTTTCTTATTGCCATTTTTAGCGAGTTGATTTTCAAGAAGGTTTCAATGATGAACATGCTAACTCTCGTCTTGTTTATTCCGCTGATAATACTCATTTTACAATCGTTTTGGTTATTGCCTGTTTTGAATGAAAGAGCCGATTTATTAATTCAAAGAAAAACACCGGAATCATCTCACATTCATTTTGTGTACGTTGGTATAGAGGTTATTAAGATTGCCAGTCTGTTTCTCTTTGGTTTTTACTTGTTAAAAGAAAAGATTTAAAAGTATGCACGACATAACAAATAGAAAAGATATTGAGCTTTTGGTAGATACGTTTTATGGAAAAGTAATGATAAATCCAACAATCGGCCCCATATTCAGTGATGTAGTACGAGTAAATTGGGGTTCGCATCTACCGAAAATGTATTCTTTTTGGAGCAGTTTACTGTTAAATGAACAGAGTTTTTCGGGTAATCCGATGCGGGTTCATATCGATATAAGCAAACTAACAACAATGGGCGAAAGTGAGTTTTCGGAATGGTTGATGCTTTTTCACGAAACGATAGACGAACTGTTTTTAGGTGACAAGGCTGATGAAGCAAAAACAAGAGCTTCGAACATAGCACGTTTGATGCAGACAAAAATCAGAATGAATGGACAGTCTTCAGTTTTACTCCGATCAAACTATTGAAGGTAAGATAGTTGCCTCGTTAGAAAGGATATCTCAATCTTTTCGCGTATTGTTGTGGCAAAAAAGCAAGGAGTTCGCACTTACGCCGCTCCAGATGCAGATTTTGCTCTTTTTACTTACTCAATCGGAAGAAAAAAGAAAAGTGAGCTACTTGGCCAAAGAATTCAATGTTACCAAAGCTACCATTAGCGACACGATAAAAACACTGGAACACAAAAATCTGATCATCAAGGAGAATGAAATTGCCGATTCGCGAAGCTACATCATAAATCTCTCGGAAAAAGGCAAAGAAATAGCCGAACAGGCATCGGGCTTTGCCAAAGAGATTTACAACCCGATAACCAACTTGAGTCGGAACGATAAAAACAACTTGCTGTTAAGTTTAATAAAAGTTATCGGGCATTTAAACAAAACGGGAGTAATTTCCGTTCTTCGTATGTGCACTACCTGCTCCTACTACCAACCTTCGGACGATGCGGACACAGTTTTTTGCGCCTTATTGAATGAAGAGTTGCAACAATCCGATCTACGTGTGGATTGCCGGGAGCACAAAATGTTGGATTTTTCAACTACCGTTTGAAGTTATGAAAAGATTGATCGTAATGCGCCACGGCAAATCCTCGTGGGACAATGAATATTTGGACGATTATGACCGTCCGTTGAACGAAAGAGGCAAGAAAAACTCATCGGAAATGGGGCGTTTTTTGCTCGAAACGTGCGGAAAGCCCGATTTGATACTGGCTTCCGCAGCGAAAAGAACGATGGAAACCGCAACGCTTGCCGCCATTAGCCTGAGTTACCCACACAACAGGATCGAATCGGACAAAGAGTTATACTTAGCCGCAGTGGGCGACATTTTGAAAAGCATTTCCAAAATTCACGCAGAAACCGAAACCTGCTTACTCATTGGGCACAACCCGGGATTGACCGACCTTGTCAATTACTTCGGGCTAAGACTCGATAATCTGCCTACGGCATCGGTAGTTTGCCTGGATTTCGATGCCTCAACCTGGAAAGAAATATCTCCGAAAAATGCCCGTTTTCAGTGGATGAAATTGGCGAGGGAATTGTGAAATAGTTTTGAGTTTTGAGTTTGATGTCCGCTTGTCTTTCTCTTATCTCTTGTCACCCCATCGCCCCCTCCAAGTCTCCGAGGGATCAAACCCGAAAATTTGTGTAGTGTATATGAAAATACAAAAATAGCTGCAATTTAAATTACTAATAATCAGCATATTAACTTTATAACCAAATTCATTTACTACAACCATTGTCTTTACTCCATAGCTTACAGCTTAGTTGGGCGGTACTTCCAGGCGCAGCGTGACAAAAATATTTGTAGCCATTGTAATAAATATTTTAACTAATATGCAACGCACTGTAATAGTTAAAAGTAGAAAACTACAGATATAGACTAAAATCCACTACAATTCGGGTTATTCCCAATTTTTCTGCATGCAATTATCGCCGCGGGCATTATCTATGTTAATCGTTACCATAATTATTCCACAAACTTATTATTTCACAGTTTTTACCACGAATAATTTCGTTAAAATAAAAACATTTAGTAATTTTGTAACTCAGTTAAAAAGATAGTATTTAGGAACATTCTTAACAAATAAAATTCAAAAAGATTATGATTAAAGTAGGTATCAACGGATTCGGACGTATCGGACGTTTGGTTTTCCGCGCTGCACAAGCAAGAAAAGACATTCAGGTAGTAGGTATCAACGACTTGCTCGATGTGGATTACATCGCTTATATGTTGAAATACGACACCGTTCACGGACAATTCCAAGGTACGGTTGACGTAAAAGACGGGAATTTGGTAGTGAACGGAAAAACGATCCGTGTAAGCTCGGAAAGAAATCCGGCAGATTTGAAATGGGATGCCATTGGTGCAGAATATGTTGTTGAATCAACCGGTTTGTTCCTGTCGAAAGACAAAGCGCAAGCGCACATCGATGCGGGAGCGAAATACGTAGTGATGTCAGGCCCGTCGAAAGACGATACCCGTATGTTTGTTTGCGGTGTAAACCACAAAACGTACAAAAAAGGCGAGCAATTCGTATCGAATGCATCGTGTACCACCAACTGCTTGGCGCCTATTGCTAAAGTATTGAACGATAATTTCGGTATCGAAGAAGCGTTGATGACTACCGTTCACGCTACAACAGCCACTCAGAAAACAGTTGACGGCCCGTCGGCAAAAGACTGGAGAGGCGGCCGTGCAGCATCGGGCAACATCATTCCGTCTTCTACCGGAGCAGCTAAAGCCGTTGGCAAAGTTATTCCCGAACTGAACGGAAAACTCACCGGTATGTCAATGCGCGTTCCCACACTGAACGTTTCGGTTGTTGACTTAACCGCTCGTCTGAAAAAAGAAGCTACTTACGCCGAAATTTGCGCCGCTATGAAAAAAGCTTCGGAAGGCGAATTGAAAGGCGTTCTCGGATATACCAACGAAGACGTTGTATCGTCTGATTTCATCGGTAACGACCACACTTCTGTTTTCGACGAAAAAGCAGGTATCCAACTCAGCCCGACTTTTGTGAAAGTTGTTAGCTGGTACGACAACGAGTGGGCATTCTCCGTGAAACTGCTCGATTTGATCGCACACATGGCAACAGTAAACGCATAATATCGTTTATTTCCATCATACGCAAAAGCGCCACCCGAAAAGTGGCGCTTTTTGTTTGCGGTATCGTTTAAAAACAAGAAAAGCCGAGCGAAAAATTGCTCGGCCTTTTTACCTTTCTTGTCCGGTATATATTAAGCCGGATGAATTGCTTCTGTAGGACAAACTTCGGCGCAAGTGCCGCAATCGGTGCAAACATCGGGATCAATCACGTAGATATCACCTTCAGAAATAGCTTCAACAGGGCATTCGTCAATGCAAGTTCCACAAGCAATACAATCTTCATTAATTACGTAAGCCATAATAAATAATTTGTTAGTTAATGTGGTGTGATTATTTTACTGTTATAAAATTTCGCACAAAGATACATAGTTTTTTTTAAGAACACAAAACTTTTATTTTGCGACTGATCTCGGCGAAAGAAGTGTCTTTATCCGTATCAACAAGTGGTGCAAAGTAATATTTCGCTGATTATCTTTGATTTGATACCGCGCGATACGGTGTAATTTTTACGATGTCTAAATAATGAGCAATTGAAAACAACTATTTTTTTATTGCAGTTTTTACAATAACCTCACCGAAAAACCGTTTATGAAACAGATGAAACAGTCAACCGCTTTGTTTTTTGCCCTTTGGATGCTATCGGCAGTCGTTTTCGGCCAACAGCGAAAATTACAGAATCAGCCGTATGCCGATTACAAAATCTTTCATTTTGGATTTATGGTCGGCATGCACACGCAGGATTTGATGCTGACGCAATCGGGATACGCGAACGAAAACGGCGAAGTGTGGTTTTCAGAAATCCCCTCCTACTCGCCCGGTTTCAGCGTGGGGCTTATCACCGATTTGTACCTGAACCCATACATGAACCTGCGCGCTATTCCCACATTACACCTGGGAAGCAAGGATTTTGTTTTCAAAGAGCAAACTTCGGGCGAAGAGTTCAGAACCGGTGTGAGAAACAATTACATAACGCTGCCGTTGCAGGTGAAATTCACGGCAGGCAGGATAAATAATTATCGTCCGTATCTTATCGCGGGCGGATATGGCAGCGTGGAGCTGGCTTCGCGAAAAAACCAGCCTGTTTTGCTGAAACCTTACGATTACGGGATTGAGATCGGTGTTGGGTGCGATTTTTATTTGCCTTACTTCAAGCTTTGCCCCGAACTGAAATTCTGTTTCGGACTGACCGATATTCTCGAAAAAGACCGCTTCGATCTGGTGGACAGGGAGTTGATGAAATATCCGTTATCGCTTAGCAAAGCCACGCAACGAATGATTGTGCTGAGTTTTAATTTTGAGTGACCTCCCTCGTCTGACCGATCACCGGTCTGACAGACAAAAAATATCATCAATGCGTCAGACGCTGTGTTAAAATGTTTATTTGAAAATTGCAGCGTATGTTTTCTTCCCTTTCACATAATAATTCCACAAAATACTTTCGCGAAATTTCACAGGAATCTGGTCAACAACCCTTCTCGCCATGTTTTCCCGACGATCTGGCTTAAAATCCGATCTCATTTTATAGAAATCCTTATGCGCTTCCCAAACCGATTTCGCGTTGCTGAACTTTCCTCTGGCCAGCAAATGAAAGTATGCTAACGCATCTAAAATCAATCTTACGGTAAACACAAAAACCAACTTTTTCGTGGGTATGTTTTTGTACAACATCAACAGATTGTTGCGAAAATTAAGGTACGTTTTTCTCGGATTTTCTTTGGCCAGCGAAGCAGCTCCCACGTGATAAACCACCGATTGCGGCAGGCACTCAACCCGTTTTCCCCGTGCATTTAACCGCCAGCAAAGATCAATCTCTTCCATGTGAGCGAAAAAGCGCGCGTCTAAGCCTCCGGCTTCAAAATAATCTTTGCGACGAACACACAAACAAGCGCCGGTAGCCCAGAAAACGGGAATCACGGAATCGTATTGCCCCGAATCCTCTTCCACGTTCTCCAAAATCCGACCGCGGCAAAAGGGATAGCCGAAACGGTCGATAAATCCGCCGCAGGCGCCGGCATATTCGAAGTGTGTTTTGCGCGTTTGTGCCAGAATTTTTGGTTGCAGAGCAGAAACTTCGGGATGCGCGTCTAAATAGCCAACCATTGTGGAAAGCCAGTTTTCGGTAGTTTCCACATCGGAATTGAGCAGCACCACGTATTCCGATTGCACCTGCTGTAACGCCCGATTGTATCCTTCGGCGAAGCCGTAATTTTTGTCGAGTACAATGACGGGGACTTGCGGAAATCGGGTTTTCAGAAAATCAAGAGAATCGTCCGACGAGCCGTTGTCGGCAACCACCACTTCGGTTTCATCGTTCAACGTGTGTTGCAAAACCGTTGGAAGAAATTGTTCCAATAATTTGCGCCCGTTCCAGTTTAATATGACTACCGATGTTTTCACTCTTCGTTCCTGTTTCTTTTTCTCGACCATTTATTGTGCGACCACAAATAATAAGCGGGGGCGTGTAAAATGGTTTCTTCGAGTTTGCGCGTATATTTTTCCATAATGGCTCGCGGCTCTTCGGCGTTTCCGTCGGCCGTAATTACCGAAAAATCGCCCACATAATGTCCGCGTTTTACCTTTTTTATATCGAGATAAACCACCGCGAAACCAAATTGCTGTGCAATACGCTCCATCCCGGTCTGCACCTGCGTATCCTGATGAAGAAACGTAGTCCAGTATTCATCGCTGCCGTTGGCAGGCGGGCGTTGGTCGGACAAAAAACCGATGACCATAGCCTTTCCTTCGTTCCTGTTTTGGATAATGGTGCGGTAAATTCTTTTCATCTCGATAGGCCTGGGTTTGAATCGGGAGCGGATTTTCAGGAACAATTCGTCGAAAGCTTTCGATTTCAGCGTTTTGTACACGTGCCCTTGTTCCACTTCGGGCAACAAATACAACCCGATTGACGGTACCCACTCCCAGTTTCCGTAATGTCCCAGGCTGAGCAGGCAGGAATTTCCGTCTTTGGTGAGCCGGTTGACAATTTCGGGATTCTTAAAAACCATCCGTTTTCGGATTTCCTTTTCCGATATGCGCAGCGTTTTGATGGTTTCCACCCCGTAATCGCACAAATGGCGGTAGAATTTCTTTTCTATCCGGACAATTTCGTCTTCTTTTTTGTGGGGAAACGAATTGACAAGATTCTTGCGAACTACTTTTCTTCGATATCCAACTACATAATAAACAATGATATACAAAAAATCCGAAATAAAATAAAGCACACCAAAGGGTAGCATGGCAATGAGATTGACCACGCCGTAAAGCAGGTGAAAACCTATTCCTTTGTTGCTTTTCCCGGCCATTTTTTCCGTTTTTAATCCAAGAAAACGGCTTGCATAGCCATTTCGTCTTCGTTGTATTCCCCGATTTTTACTTCCGTTATTTTGTTGACGAGCAACGGATTATACTCGGCGCACACTTTCACGTAATTTTCGGTGAATCCGTGCATCATGTTTCCGTGGCGCGTATGCTCAAAAAGCACTTTTCTGACGCTCCCTTTTTGCGATTCGTAGAAACCGAGTAATTTTCGGTCTGAAATATCGTGCAGCGCTTTGCTGCGGTTGTGTTTGGTTTTCGGGTCAACCACGTGATCTATTTCCAATGCTTGTGTTCCCGAACGTTCGGAATACGTGAAAACGTGAAGCTGCGAAAAATCGAGCGACTCGATAAAATCACGGCTCTCTTCAAAATACTCGTCCAGCTCGCCGCGAAGCCCCACAATCACATCCACACCAATGAAAGCGTGTGGCATAACCGATTTTATCTTCTCCATTTTGTGGCGAAACAAAGCGGTATCGTATTTCCGTTTCATCAACTTGAGTACGGCATCGCTTCCCGCTTGCAACGGCGTGTGAAAATGCGGCGCAAACCGCTTGGAGTTCGCCACAAAATCGATAATTTCGTCCGACAGCAAATTGGGTTCGATGGACGAAATACGAAAACGCTCAATACCTTCCACATCGTCCAAAGCTTTTATCAAATCGAAAAAAGTCTCCTTGGTTGTGTGCCCGAAATCTCCGATATTCACGCCCGTGAGCACAATTTCCTTGCCGCCCTGCACCACCACATCCTGCGCCTGTTTCACCAGATCGGCAATGGAGCCGTTGCGGCTTCTGCCGCGGGCAAAAGGAATGGTGCAAAACGAGCAGAAATAGTCGCATCCGTCCTGCACTTTCAGGAAATAGCGCGTGCGGTCGTCGGCAGAACAGGATGGAACAAACGTTCTTATCCGGTGCGTTTTGGATGTGATCACTTCGCCTTTGTCCTTTTTCTTTAAATCGTCCAGATACTGAATTACATCTAATTTTTGTTCCGAACCCAGCACCAAATCCACGCCTTCAATAGAAGCCACTTCATCGGGTTTTAGCTGGGCGTAGCAACCGGTAACCACCACAAATGCATCGGGATGGCTCTGGATCATCTTGCGAATGGCCTGCCGTCCTTTTTTATCCGCCAATTCGGTTACGGAACAGGTGTTAATAACGCACACATCGGCTTTCTGCCCTTTTCGGGCGCGCATCACACCGGCATTTCGCAATTGCTTGCCGATGGCTGATGTTTCGGCAAAATTCAGTTTACAGCCTAACGTATAATATGCAGCCGTTTTATTTTCAAAAACAGTTTGATCAATCATTTATTCTTATTTTATGGGTTACGAGTTGCGAGTTCCGGGTTTGCGAGTTGTTGTGTGGCATACATCATCGGTTGTCAAGCGCTCGTCCCTTTCTAAACTGCAAAAATACAAAAATTGCGCCAATTTATCGGCAGTATTTCTTTGTCGATCTGCAAATTCGTATTATTTTTGCACATAATTTAATTATTTGTGCAAAAAAAAATGATCGAACAGAACTTCATAAAAATTTACGAAGAAAGTTTTAAGAGCCACTGGGAGTTATCCGCGCTAACCAATTACAAAGGTAAGGAAACGCTATCCTACAAAGAGTTAGCCGAGCAAATTGCTCGGATTCATATTCTCTTCAACGAGTTGGGTATCGAAAAAGGAGATAAAATTGCCCTTATCGGGAAAAACCACACCAGTTGGTCGGTTGTTTTTCTCGCCACTTTCACTTACGGAGCCGTTATCGTACCCATTTTGCACGAATTCAACCCCGAAAGTATGGAGCACATTATCGATCACAGCGAATCGAAATGTGTTTTTATCAACGAAAACATTTGGGAAAATCTCGATAAAAGCAAGATCAACCTTCCGGTTTTTGCGCTTCCGTCGTTCAACCTGCTTCAAAGTAAAAACGGAGAAACAAGTGGAATCATTAGCAAGGTGGATGCACTTTTTGCTGAAAAATATCCGAACGGATTCAACAAGGAACATGTGGTTTATGCAAACGTTGGCAACGACGAAGTAATCTGCCTGAATTATACATCGGGCACCACCGGTTTCAGCAAAGGCGTGATGCTCACGGCAAACAATTACGCGGGAAACATCACATACGCGCACTCGCTTGAACTGCTTTTCGCTGGAGAAAGAGATTTGGCGTTCCTCCCAATGGCACACACTTACGGCTGTGCTTTCGATTTTCTTTACGCGCTTTCAACCGGCGTTCACGTCACTTTGCTCGATGTTATTCCGTCGCCGCAAAACCTCGTTAAGGCGTTTCAGGAAATAAAACCGCACATTATCATAACCGTTCCGCTTATCTTCGAAAAGATTTACAAGAAGAAAATTCTGCCGATAATCGAAAAACCCATCATGAAAGTGTTGCTTCGCATTCCCGGTTTTAGCAGCCTGATTTACAGCAAAATAAAAAAGTCGCTCGTTGAATCGCTGGGCGGAAATTTCCGCGAAGTGATCATTGGCGGAGCAGCGTTGGGAAAAGACATCGAAGCGTTTTTCTACAAAATAAAATTTCCCTTTACCGTAGGTTACGGAATGACGGAATGCGCCCCGCTTATCTCTTACGACCATCATTACGATTTCGTTCCCACTTCCTGCGGATCGGTGCTGAAGGATATTATGGAAGCACGTATCGACTCTCCCGACCCGGAAAATATTCCCGGAGAAATTCAGGTTCGCGGCGAAAACGTGATGAAGGGTTACTACAAAAATCCCGAAGCCACCAAAGCAGCTTTCACCGAAGACGGCTGGTTGAAAACGGGCGATTCGGGCGTGATGAAAGGCCGAAGGCTGTTCTTAAAAGGACGCATAAAAACGATGATCCTCGGAGCCAGCGGACAAAACATTTATCCCGAAGAGCTTGAATCGAAATTAAACAATCTTCCTTACGTGGCAGAAAGCCTTATCATTGAAAGAGAACATAAGTTGGTGGCACTGGTGTATCCCGATTTCGCAGCTATGGAAGCAGGCAGTGTCGATAGAGGCCGATTGACTGAAATAATGAACGATAACAAGGGAATTTTAAACAAACAGGTTGCCAATTACGAGAGGATCAGCACCATAGAAATTCTGGATGTAGAGTTTGAAAAAACTCCCAAAAAGAGCATAAAGCGGTTTTTGTACAGCTAATCCGGCTAAGAGACAGAACCAAAACATTAACTAAAAAGCCCTAAAAGTAAGTGATGATATCGCTATATTTATTCCGGCCGGAAAATGGTACAACCTGAAAGATGATTCGGGTAAATCATTGAAAATCTACTCGATATACTCTCTTGCCGAGCACAAACACGGCACGGTTCGCGCCACCCGGGAAGAAGGATTGGAATCTCACATTCATTAAATAAAATCAAAGCATAATTTTTTTAGTATTATTTAACTATACTTTTTTCTCAAAATATGTTGTATAACATAAAAACGATATAACTTTGCGTAGTTTTTTTAAAACAGCATTATTTATCGTTTAAAATTATTGAAAAAAAATGAAAAAAGTATTAGTATTTGTAGCCTTAGTTGCTACTATTGGATTTGCTTCTTGCACAAACAAACAAGCTGAAGCTGAAAAAGCAAGATTAGACAGCCTTGCAGAAGTTGCCAGATTAGACAGCATCGCCGCTGTTGAAAAAGCTAGAGTTGACAGCATCGCCGCTGCAGCAGCTGCTGCTGCCGACACTTTGGTTCAAACTGTTGAACAAGCTGCTGCTACAGTTAAGTAAGAAG